>JALNWH010000026.1 GCA_023230985.1 Bacillota bacterium | reverse complement strand
TCTATATTTTTCTCTTCTAGGTATTCCGGAAACATGTCTTTTACTATTTCATATTCCATCATTATCACCCTATTTTATTATATCATTATCCTTTTGTTGATACAATAACCGATTGTGAGGAAGTTACAGTCAAGTAATAGTTGGCAAACCCACCTTCCTTTTTATCCCAACATACAAACCCCCTGTTATTTTTTTTCGCAAATTAAATTTTACAGGTATTTTTGTATGTTGGGAAGGGGTTTTCCCCTTCTTTTTATTTTTTGTTGTTTTGCCAATTAAAATTATACTCTAACAATTTAGAGGTGTTTTTACTTGTTTTATTCTTTATCAATCATTTCAGATATTTCTTCTACAGTTTCTATAACAAATATACTCTCTGTCAAAGAGTCTAATGTCGAAAGAGAAGCACTTCGTATACGCTCTTGTAATACTAGCGGCAATTCGCCTATTTTTTTAGTAATAGGTGTTCTAACTCCCCTGTATTACACCTTTTAGCTACAATGTCAATCTCCCTTAATACACTTTCAAGACAAAACTGATCGTCACTTATTAGTTTCCATGTATGCTGGTCTGCTGATGAAATCAATATAACAACAATAACAAGAATTGCTACAAGAGTATTTATCAAACCTAGGGCCAATACTATTGCTGATATTAAAATTGAAAATAAAGCGACATGAGTTATTTGATATCCTTTAAAATATTCATTATTGTAGTTGGCTATTTCCTTAATTGAAAATCCATAAATTTTTTCAGCAAATGAATTTACAATAATCGTTAATATAGTTGTGCTAGTTGCCGCAACTGTAGTTATAGTAGTATGCACATAATAGATATAATTTTCATTTATGCTAATCAGCGAAATCCCTTGATGAGCAAAAAAGTCCAGGAATACTCCAAATAAAAGAATAATTATTGAAAACTTTATCACATCTTTTTTTCATCATTGGACTCTCACTTCCCACAAACATGTTATTTAATCGCCGTTCTTACATCCTTACTGATTTAAAATATGCGCTACTTTCCGCAACTGTTATAAACTTTTAAAGAAATCATAAAATCTCCAATATTATTTGGCCCATATATCTTTGCAATATTTGGATAGCATAATCCTGTTGTTTTTGAAAAATGAACCCATCTTCTATCGGCTAATACAAAATCACAATATGACATAGGAACAAGTAAGTGAAATAAATCAAACCATTCTTTATTGCCCATTTTCATGTTTTCATTACTAACAATATAGCTGAAAGCATACTGCACTAAACCTTTTGTATAAAGACCATCCTTTTCCTTTAACATAATTTTATTTTTAATAATTCGTTTTGCTTCTTTTCTTTTTTCTTTTGAATCTCTGTACTCTTTAATTATAGGCATTAACTCCTCTTCAAAGCGTTCTTTTTCTATTGAATAGCCTCTTTTTATTTCATGATTTAATATGCCCAAAGCTTCTGCTACATTTAAAGCCTTAAAAGGTCTCGCATATAAAGCTAATGCTTCTATTAGTTCTTGATGTGCCCATGTTTGATTTTCAAAACATTTTATTGGATCCAGTCCAAATAAGCTTTCTCGCTTTTCTACTTTGTAAGGGTTCATTTCAATAAAAGCATCATTTAACCTGCTGATGAATTGCATAATTTCATATTTTTCTTTTTCATCGTCCCTAACCACAATTTCATAAAGATTTAATAATGAAAAAGCTACAGTCCCACCATTATTCTCAATTATTTTTATAAACTGTTCACCCAAACATGTATCTTTTATAAATCCATTAATTGCCCAATTATCCAAATACACAATTGGTCTTTTTGCTGTTTGAACTACATAAATCTCATCTTTATATCTATATTGTAATCCAATAGACATTAAGCACCTCTATCACTTTCTCAATCTCACCTTGACAATCCTTATCATCCAATCGACTTCTTCAATCCTAGAAAAATAATTGATTGCCGAATAAACTAATCCCCCATGTTATTAAATTGCTGCTCTTGTCTGTATGAAGGGATAGCTTCGTTGTACTTCCGATTTATAATATATGCAAGTAGAGAGGGAGATACAATACTACTCGGTATAACAAACCTTGGCATAGTAGCTTTTATTATAGGTGTTGTTATTTGTATAATCACTTTCTGAATCTTCTTTTCTAAATTTTTTAATTAAGCTATAAAATATGTTTTTTACTCTTACTACTGCTGTATGTGGCAATTGACAGTTTGCTCCAATACAGAAGCATAAAGTGAAAACACCCCTAAGTCCAATTATCGAATTTAGAGGTGTTTTTTACTTGTTTTATTCTTTATCAATTATTTCAGATATTTCTTCTATAGTTTCTATAACAAATATACTCTCTGTCAAAGAGTCTAATGTCGAAAGAGAAGCACTTCGTATACGCTCTTGTAATACTAGCGGCAATTCGCCTATTTTTTTAGTATATTGTTTTATTAAAGTTTCTGCTCTACCTTCTGCTCTACCTTCTGCTCTACCTTTTAACCTGCCTCTATCTTCGATAAAAGCCATGCTTGAGATGGCATCTATTCTTGCTTTTTCCTGAGCTGCATATTTCTCTCTTAGTTTTTCGTCTGCACTTATTTTTCTTAACATTTCCATCGCTATTTTTAGCTCCTCCTTTCGCTTTATTATTTCATTTATGTCCTCTTTACCGACTTTTTTTATAAAGTTTAACCATAGTTCTATAGCTTCCATATTTTTAGGGTCTTTGTCTGTCTCAATTTTTTTTAGTTCTATATAGTGAATTTCAAGGTCGTCTATTAGTTGAAATTTTTCTGTTTTTTCAAGGATTTTATATTCAGTATGATATCTGTTTGTTTCGTTTATTATGTTAAAATCCATTATGTTTATTACTATGCTTTTTTTCAAAGTAGTATATCTTTCTGATTCATTTATTGTTTCTGAGTACATTTTCGCCCAGTAGTATAGGCTTCTTTTTCTAAAGTCATCTATATTGTTTATTTGAACTTCGATATTTATTCTTTCGTCCTTTTGGTTTCTTATTTTTATGTCTAATATGGAGCTTTTGTCTCCTTTGTATTCTTGTAGGTTGAAAGGATTCATATGGTCTATTGTTTTTATTTTTTCTTTCCCTTTAAGTGATAGTATGGAGTTTAGAAAGTCTATGAGTATTATTCGACTGTTTTTTTCTTCTGTGCCAAATAAGGCTTTAAAGACTATATCGCTTAGTGGGTTTAGTATGCTTTGTCCGTTGTTTTCCAAGGTTATCCCCCTCGTCTTTTGCTAATTCGATTATATCAGTTTTTACAGTGTTTGTATATATGGTGACAGAGGAATTTTCGGGAGGACAGAGCTGCCTCTATTGCGAATATATGATAAGTAATTATAATAAAATACCAATCCCTAATATTCCAACCCTTGTAATATCGCATTAATTCAAATAGAATAATGCAAAAAGCTTCAAACAATATTCAATAGGGTGAAATAATAATGTCTAAAAAAATCTTGGTTACAGAAGGGGCCGGCTTCATCGGCTCTCATCTATGCAAAGATTTACTGGAAAATGGCCATAATGTAATATGTGTTGATAATTTTTATACCGGTAATATTAAAAACTTAGATGATATAAAGAATAATAAAACTTTGAAATTATTGAACATGACATCACAAATCCTATGTCTATTCAGGTTGATGAAATCTACAATCTGGCTTGCCCCGCATCTCCGATGCATTATCAATATAACCCGGTAGAAACTGTTAAAACAAATGTTTTAGGCACATTAAATATGCTGGAATTGGCATATAATATGAATGCTAAAATACTCCAAGCCTCCACCAGTGAAGTATATGGAGACCCTAATATGCATCCCAATGACGGTCGTGTTGTAAGTAATTTTATAGTACAAGCGCTAAAAGGACATGATATAACCATTAACGGTACAGGAAATCAGACAAGATGTTTTTGCTATATTAGTGATATGATTAAGGGGCTGGTATCCATGATGAATGGTGATAAAATCACAGGTCCTATAAACTTAGGTAATCCAGTAGAAACAACTATATGTGCTTCTTCATTATAGACAGGAACAATAATACTGATTAATGGTTTCTTAATAATATCCTTGTCCACCTCATCCCTTTCCCTTCTAAAAATATTATTTCCTCAGCTTTCCCTTCACTACTTTTATAATCCAATTCACTTCCTCGATCCTAAATAAATATATAATTACCGAATAAATCAACACTCCTACACCTACAGATACTAATAATGCGATAAGCTCTGGCAATGTTCCGCTACCCATCCTCCCGGCCAGTCCCATATCCAAATAATAAACAACCACACCCATCACTATAGATGCAAATAAAGACTTAATACCACATTTAATAGAACCTAAGAAGCCGAAGGAACCAATTTTCTTTTTCAACATATATAATAAAAACATCATTGTAATAATAGATGAAATAGAAGTCGCCAAGGCCAATCCCCTATGTCCCATAAATCTAATAAATATAAGATTTAAAATAACATTCAAGCCAAGAGCAATAAAACTGTTTACCATTGGAGTCTTAGTATCCTGTAAGGAATAATATACTTTTCCTAATAAAGATTTAACAGCCGAGCTTACCAGCCCTATGGAATAAAACACCAAAGCCCCTACAGTCATATAAGCGGCAGTAGAATCAAAAGCTCCTCGTTGAAAAGTGACTCTAACTATAGGCCTCGCCAATACTATTATACCAACTGTAGCCGGTATAGTTATAATCAAAATGACATTTATGCCACGAATTATTATTTTTTTTAATCCATCAAAAATTTCCTTATTTGCCTCCTGTGACAACATAGGAAATATTACAGTAATAATAGCAGAAATAAAAATACTCGTTGTCAACTTATCCAATCTATTTCCATAATTAAGAGCAGAAATACTCCCCTCTGCTAATGTAGAAGCCATAGATTTATCTATTATCCTATTAATATCACCAATACCGGCACTAATAAATATGGGAGGAATTAATCTAACTATCTTGTTCACATATCTATCTTTAAGATCAAATATATATTTATATCTAAAATTTGTTTTTCCGATATAAAATATCTGAATTAGTATCTGTGAAGCTGTTGCCAATAAAGATGCCATCATTAATCCTCTAATATCAAAAAAGCTTGCCAAGGATATTAAGAAAAATATGTATACAAAATTAAAAGGAAAAGTTGCAATAGCAGATTCGGTAAACATTAATTCGCTTTGCAAATATCCTCTAAACACCCCCTGTATACTAGCAAATAAAATCGCCGGCAATCCTATTCTCATCATTAGCACTGTTAATTCAAACTGTTCACCTTCAAAACCAAATGCAATAATTTTAATAACACATGGGGATAAAATCCATGCTAATATAATTGTTAATAAAGATAAAAAGGAAACAATACTCAGCAAGTTATTAGTATGATTCTTTTTTCCTTCTTTACCTTCTTTAGCTTCAATTTCAGATAATACCGGAATCATAGTAGTATTAATTGATTTTGTAATAAATGCTGTAAATAAAGATATTGCTGTCAAAGCAATAAAGAATGTATCCGTATTAGCATCAGCTCCATACTTTGCCGCAATTAACATTTCTCTAAAAAAACCAAGAAATTTACTACAAACAGTAAAAAAGATTATTACAACAACTGATTTAGCTGCTTTTTTTGATTTTGACATAGGATTCCTCCGTTATGTAATTGGTTATTTTCTAAGACCTACAATAGCTCTTTATATCTTTAATCTTTTAGGAAAAGTGCTTGTGCTATTTCCCTGCAGCTACCTCGTCAATCCCACTATACATTTCTTCGTAATATTTCATATAATTACCGGATACAACGTTCTTTATCCAATCAGTATTATCTAAATACCACCGTATAGTTTCCTCCATCCCTTGTTCAAAAGTATATCTGGGTTCCCAACCAAGCTGTGTAGTTATCTTGGTATTATCAATAGCATATCTCCTATCATGCCCCGGTCTGTCTTTTACATATTTAATTAAACTTTCCGATTTCTCCAGTGTATGTATTATAAGCTTCACTATATCTATATTTGCCTTCTCATTATTCCCACCTATATTATATACTTCACCATCTATACCTTTATGTAAAACCGTGTCAATAGCCGCACAATGATCAACAACATGGAGCCAATCTCTAATCTGCATTCCATCACCATAAACAGGCAAGTCCTTATCGTTTAAACAATTATTTATCATAAGGGGTATCAGCTTTTCCGGAAATTGATATGGACCATAATTATTGCTACATCTGGTAATATTAATCGGCATACCAAAGGTCTCATGATAGGCTCTGACAACTAGATCCGCCGATGCTTTAGAAGCTGAATAAGGATTGTTAGGCAATAAAGGCATAGTCTCAACAAACATGCCCTTTTTCCCTAATGCACCATATACCTCATCAGTAGATACATGTAAAAACTTAACACCTTTCTTATATTCTTTGCAATATTTATCTTCGGGATTTACCTTCCAATGCTTTTTCACCATATCAAGCAATACCTGTGTCCCAATGATATTAGTTGTTAAAAAAACTTCCGGCTCTACTATGCTTCTATCCACATGGGATTCAGCTGCAAAATTAACTACCGTGTCTATAGCATAATTAGAAAATATTGAATCAATTTTATCCCTATCTCTAATATCAACCTTAATAAATGTATAACTCGGATTATCCACAATATCTTTTAAATTCTCTAAATTACCTGCATATGTAAGTGAATCAACATTAATAATCCTATATTCTTTATGCCTATCAAGCATGTATCTAATAAAATTACTACCAATAAATCCGGCACCACCGGTTACAAGTATATTTCTCATTTTATTAAATTCCTTTCCTTTCTCGATCAAACTACTTTTCATTAACTAAGGATAAAATATATTGACCGTAATCAGTCATTTCTAAATTTTCACCTAGTTCTTTGAATTCTTCTGTAGTAATAAACCCTCTACGCCAAGCAATTTCCTCCAAACATGCTATATAAAAGCCTTGCCTTGACTGCACCGCTTCTACATACTCCGCTGCCTTTAACATACCTTCCGGTGATCCTGTATCAAGCCAAGCCATACCACGTCCTAATAATACTACATTTAACTCTCCTTGCTCTAAATAAGTATTATTTACTGATGTGATTTCCAATTCGCCCCGGGCAGATGGTTTAACATTCTTCGCTATGTTTATAACCTTATTATCATAAAAATAAAGTCCCGGCACTGCGTAATTGGACTTTGGATGTTGCGGTTTTTCCTCAATAGAAATAACCTTATTATTCTTATCAAATTCAACTACACCAAAGGATCTAGCATCCTTTACCGGATAGCCGAAAATCACAGCCCCACTATCCAATGTCTTTGCTTTGTTTAAAACCTTGGTAAGGTCCTGCCCATAGAAAACATTATCACCTAATATCAGACAGACTTTATCATTACCTATAAATTCTTCCCCCAATATAAAGGCATCCGCCAACCCTCTTGGTGATGCTTGTACCTTATAAGAAAAATCCAATCCAAGTCTTGAACCGTCTCCCAACAACCGTTCATATACAGGAGTATCTTCCGGAGTGGATATGATAAGTATCTCCTTTATACCGGCTAACATCAATACGGATAGGGGATAATAAATCAAAGGCTTATCATATATGGGTAATAATTGTTTTGAAACTGCGTAGGTCATTGGATATAACCGAGTACCCTTGCCCCCTGCTAAAATAATTCCCTTCATACTACATTCCTCCAATCAATATCTCAAATATTTATCTAAGAACTATATCACATATCCTATCTACATCATCAAGTTTTAAATCCGCATAAAGGGGTAATGTTAATACTCTTTCAGCTATATATTGTGCAATAGGCGTTTTTGCTACATCAAACCTACCTTTATAACATTCAAAATTATTTGTCAAGGGATAGAAATATTTCCTTGCATAAATGTTTTCAAATTTCAATTTTTCAAACACTTCATCCCGACTATATTTGTAACCATCAAATACCACAGGGAAATAAGCATAATTGCTTTTTACTCCATCTTGAATCTTGCTTAATCGGATACCTTTGATATTGCTTAACCTATCAATATATCTATCAACTACTGCTTTCCTCTTTGCAATTTCTTTATCAACATGACGTAAATTGCATATGCCCATAGCAGCTTGAAACTCATTCATCTTTGCATTACCGCCAATATATTCTACAGATTCTGGCCCTGTAATACCGAAGTTCTTTAGATAATCAAGCTTTTTATATAAGCCCTCATCTTTATATGTAATTGCACCGCCCTCTATAGTATGAAATACCTTTGTTGCATGAAAGCTGAACATGGAAGCATCGCCAAAATTACCAACACCCTCGCCCTTCACTGTCACACCAAAAGTATGAGCAGCATCATAAATTACTTTTAGGTCATACTTTTTAGCAATCTTCTCTATCTCCCTAACATCACATATATTTCCATATACATGAACAGGTATTATTGTTGATGTTTTTTCAGTTATTAGCCCTTCAAGCTTGTCCGTATCTATAGTATAATCATTAGGATTAATATCGCAAAAAATCGGCTCTAGACCATTTCTAACTATGGCATGAGTAGTAGAGACAAAAGTAAATGGAGTTGTTATTACCTCTCCGCTTAAGTTAAAAGCTGCAATAGCACATTCTAAAGCAAGATGCCCGTTAGCAAAAAGAGTGATATTTGGAACATTTAAATATCGCAACAACTCTATTTCTAGCTGCTTATGCTTTTCTCCCATATTAGTAAGCCATCGGCTATCCCATATATCCTTTATTTCATCTATGTACTCCTCAACAGGCGGCATTGAGGACTTTGTAACTTGGATTTTATTTTTCATATAAATACGCTCCTGAATTCTTGTAAATAACATTCTATGTATTAAAATGGCTGCTTATAATGGTTTAATGTCTTTGTAAAATTCTTTAGCTGGATTTCCATATACTTTTTGATTTGAATTTATATTTTTAACTACATTTGATGCCATTCCCACAAAATTATAATCACCGATTTTTAGGTAATTATTAAATGTGCTATTTAATCCAAAAAAATTGGCATTACCTATCTCAGATGAGCTACCGACCACATTATGTGCAGCCACAAAATTATTATCTCCTATCCTTGTATCATGTCCTATTAAAGTATTTGAATGTATAGTGCAATGGTTACCAATTACTGTATTTGGGTTGACTACAACGTTTGCCATAATTACCGTACCATTACCTATCTTGGCTGATCTTGAAACAGTCGCTGTATGGTGGACAAATGTATAAAATTTTTCTTTCTCAATTTGAAAGCTATTTAATAAATCTATTCTTTCTTTCATTAAATCAGGCCTATATAATTGATAAATAAATTTAATATCATCATATTTGTCATACTTCTTGTGTGCCTCATAAGTCTTACATAATATCGGAAAACCATTTATAATATTCCCCTTTGAGTCATCATCAAATGCAAAACCTAAAAACTCAACATCTCCTCTCTTTACCTGTGTATCATATATCTGCTCAGCTACAACAATTGCTGAACCTTTACCTCCAATGATTATAACTTTATCCATATATAATCGTCTCCCTTTTAAAGTTTTTTCCTTATTCTTTCATGCTTGTCTAATACTACTTTAGCATTCCTTACCAATGGAGGGCCAACAAATCTACCATCTACAACAGCCACACCAACACCATTTCTTTCTGATTCTTCAAATGCATCAACCATCTTTTTTGCTTCAAGGACTTCTGTTTCAGTTGGTGAATAGTATTTGTGAACTAACTCTAGTTCCTTTGGATGAAGAACTAACATCCCTTCAAATCCAAGCTTTTTCGCTATTTTTATGTTCTTTTCAAGATCATCCAAGTCATGAACTTTTATATGAACAGTATCAATTGGAGCTACATTTTGGCTTCTTGCTGCAATTGAAATTAAAGATCTTGCAGTAAATAGTGTTGAAGCATTTTCATCATTTACTCCTTGAATATCAGTTAAATAATCTTCATTACCAAAGGCAATTGCTATAATTCTTTCTGATGCAGCACATATTTCTTTAGCATGCAAGACTGCCGAAGCAGTTTCAATAAGGGCAATTATTTTAAATGTACCTATTTTTATACCTTTTTCGTATTCGATTGTTTCAAGCAATTTATCAAAAAAATAGATGTCTTGTCCTGTTTTTGCTTTTGGGTACATAAAGCCATCTATTCCATCAATGGTTAGTTGTAAGATATCTTTTAAAAGCTCACCGCTTTCTCTATCGTTTACCCTTGGAAATACATGAAAACTTTCAAATCTATTATTCTTTATATATTCTATTATATTATTCCGAGCTACTTGTTTATTGGATTTAGGCTGAACTGAATCTTCTAAATCTAACAACAAAATATCTGCATCAGTATTAATTGCACTATTCATCAATTTAATATTATGCGATGGCACAAACATCAATGATCTCATAGAAAAATCCTTATAATTCATCAAATATTCCTTCTTTCTTTTTTATTAGCACTTTTCTTCTAAATCTTAATACTTTATTTCCGTCTTGGTTATGTGCAATCGTCTCAACATATACTATTCCTCTATCTCTTTTTGATTTTGATTCAAATTTATCAAGAATTTTTGTTTTAACATATATTGTATCTCCTATGAATACCGGTGCTAAATGCTCTACATTTTCATATAATAAATTGGCTATAGCCTTTCCGCTAATATCAGGCACAGTTATACCTACTGCTAAACTAAAAACTAATGTACCTACAACTAAAATTCTACCATGCTGCTGCTTACTGGCATAGTCTGCATTCGTATGCACGGGATGGTGATTCATTGTCAATAAGGAAAAAAAATTGTTATCGCTTTCAAAGATTGTTTTTGATGTTTTATGCTCAATAATATCCCCAATTATAAATTCTTCAAAATATCTACCAATCTGTTCCATAATAATTTTTCCCCCATTCTATAATATTTTTCATTTCTTCTATATGCATCTTTTCATAGACACGACCTTTATAAGAAAATAATGCATTTTTCCCCTTTACGCTTTCGTAGTAATACTCCAATATACTTTTTAAATCTTCAATTTCTTTTAAAGAATAAAACTCAATTTTATTAATTATCTCCAATTGGTTAGGATGTATTAACAATTTCGCCCTATAACCAATATTGTATCCATCTATTACCTCATCTTTTAAATCCTGTTCTTCTGTAAGGTTCATAGATGCTATATCTATCGGTTTGATTGAATATGCTTTAGAAAGTAACATAATGTTTGTCCTAATATTTCTTAGTGTCTTATAATCGTTTAACATCCCAGTATTATATGTAAAATCATGAATGCCTAAACTAATACCATGTATTATATGATTATACTCTTTTATGATTCTTTCTATTTCAACATACGATATTGCATTTTCTATTAAAAGAATAAATTTTGCTTTTGAGTTAACGTTTATTATTGATTTTACAATTTCATTTAATTGTGTATATCCGTTAAACTTTGGTATTACAAACCTATTTATTCCTATTTTATTCACTCTTTTTAGAATGTCCGTTCTATAGAAATACTCCGCAGGCATTCTAATCCAATCAGTCTCCATAATATTAAATTCAGAAATGATAGCCAATGATTTTTCAAATTCTTTTTGCATAATTGAATCTTCCAAATCAAAAATTCTATTTTTTAAATCAGCTAAAGTTTCAGACTTTATTATATATTTTTTCTTGTTAGCAGGTATAAACATATAGCTTTCAATCATTATAAATCTCCATCAATAATATCGTTTTTTATTTTTCATTAATTATAGCAATACTTTTATGTTTTTAATAACCCTCCTCATATCCTCGACCTCATACCTTTGATCACATGGCAAAGGTAAAATATTAGCCACATAATCATACTCATTACTATCTTTCGGCATATCCTCCAATACATTAGGCCATAGGGTAGGTATATAAATCTTTTTTTCTATTAACCTTTTTCTAAGCTCTACAGAACTTTCTGAATAAAACGGATATGCAAAAGAACCTTCAGGCTTTATAAGATTTAATCTATTAATTTCCCCAAGCCTATCATCTAAATAAGCAAAATTTTTATCTCTTATAGATTTAACTTTTTCGTAATCAATGGCACCAAGTAAATTCCTTGTTAGCTTAGACATATATTTTAATGGTATTGTTTTAAACATTTCATCGTTCTTTTTAAAATCGCTGTAATATTCAGAAGCAATTCCTTCATATCTTCCTAATATGTGATCCATCCTACCTTTTGATATATCAATCTTCAGTTCCTCATGCAAAATTGAATCAGTTGATACATACGCACCGTCAGGTACTCCAAAAAACTTTCTGCAAGAATAAATTGTATCAATTTCTTCTACAGGTTTCTGAAAAAAGGCATGGGTATTATCCACAATAACATTTTTATATAAGCTCTTAAAATTTTTAATTTTTTCTATTGTCAATTGCCCATAATAATTAACAATAAAAATGCTTTCATTTAAACCTAAGCTTTTATTAAAAATCGGATTAAATTCAGCATCAATATGATAGTATTCATAGTTATAATCGTGCATTTTTAACATATTGCTTATAGAGTCACATAAATAATATGGAATATATATCTTTTGAATATTCTTTGCTTTTAAAATATATAAAAGCGCATTTCGCCCCGTATTTAACCTTATTAAATCTTTATAGTATTCGTTGTCCACAAATTGTTCCAGACCAAAATATCCGCCAATCTCTTTCATTTATATCACCTATAATAATTCGTAATTATCTAACATTTTTTTTATATCACTATGAGAGTTAAACATCATTACATCAATAATTGATAGATTTGGTACGAATTCATTCTCATATTGTTTATAGGTAAAAGGATTTGTTTTAAGAAACTTTAACTCTATGCCCTCTCTTTGAAAATCTTCACGCGAATACAGTTCTATACCGCCAATAGCATTTATATATTTTGTAGCATTTAGCTTTTTGCAAATTTCAATTATCTTGGCTTGTCCTCGCAAATTATTGTCTTTTTTTATTTCAGATGATAGCAATACTTGGGCATTAATCTTTAAAAAATCACATACTTGTTTTATAGAATATGTTAAAAACCTAGATAAGTTTATCTCATCTTTATTCATGGTTTCTTCTATTTTAGAAAACACCTCTTCAAAATATGGAGCTTTTTTATATGAATTTTTTATTGTTTTCAATAATTTCTCAATATAAACTTTATCTTCAAAAATGGATATTTCATTAATTAATTTATTTTGAGAAGCTTTATACATTTTGATATTTATATAATTTGCTTTCCCATTCACTAATATATTATTTCTATTAATCCATCCACGATTAATATAATTCACATCATCATATATTACAAACCTATCAACTGCATTTATTAACTGCCAATACCCAATGTAAGGGAAAAAGTATGGTTGCATTATTGCTATTTTCATTTAAAAACTCACTTTCTTTTAATAGAACTATTAGTTTATTTTAGTCTTTATGTTGATTTTTTGGCTATTTAAGCTAAACCCTTTTACCCTATACTATAAATATATTTGAATTTTATACAATCAGGAATATTCTCTCCAGTCTCTTTTTACTATCCAATTAGGTGTCCAAGTTACATAATTTCCTGGATCAAAGTGTTCATTCGTTAGCCCTATTTCAAGTATTTGCTCAGGCAATATTGAAATATTGTGTGCACCTTCAGGTCCATTCAAGCTATATAAATGATATCTTTCCTTTCCATCCTTATACCTTCTAGATATTCCATAATCAAAAGGTATGCATAATCTGATTATAATTCCTTTTTCGTGCGAATCATACTTTAAGCTTACAATTCTTTTTGTATTTATAGCTTCTATAAAAATTTTGTACATATCCATAGACTGCACCTCCTAACTTTTATTATTATAGGATATTGAATATTTACACCTATAACATACTTTTATTGTAATTTACTAATTCAGCCATAAGTTTATCTACCTCATTCATTATATCATTAGGTATTATATTAAATTTCCTATAATCCAAACAGTGAGTATAATCATTTTCTATATGGTAACTTCCATCCACAAATTTTTTAATCACCGGATTCTCTTTATTAACTTTTCTTTCATCTTTTTTATCACTGTTATAATAGGCCCTAAATAGCTGAATTTTTTTATAACTATTCGTTTCATTATTATACTTTTCCATTATCTTTTCTTTTGAAAACTCATTCTTTACCAGAAACTCATAATCAAAATCATCACAATCTAAAAGTCTTTGTATTTCTGTGCATCCCTTATCAAACTCCGATTCTTTAATTGTTCCATTTCCTAACATATTAATCTCACTGCGGGGTTTACATTTCATTAAACATGATAAAATATTATAAGGTATATTTTTATGTTTGCAATCATCTTCTGTATACTCTAAGTACAATCTTAATGCCACAACTCTAAAAACAATATCAGACGCCTTGTCCATATAATCTGATCTGTACATCATAATAGTTGGCATAATATCTTTTTCCGTATCTAAGAGTATCTCTTTAAATAAACCTTCTTCGTTAGTTATAGCGCAACCAATGGCTATTTGCTTCCCATTTGTTTTCTCAAAACACTGCTTTGTTTTTAAATCTATAATAGGCTCAAGATCATGTGTAAGAAGCATAACTGTTTTACCTTTGAAGGATTTCACCGATTTTTTTATGTTAAACAATCTATATAAAATAGCAAACTTTTTTTCTTTATCAAATGATGATATTGGATCATCTAAAATTATTAAATCAGCATTTCTTTGCAATGCATAATACATAAATAGTACTAATGCAATGGAGTTGCGTTCACCCCAGCTTAAACTAGCCTCTATATCTTTCACATCATAAAGTTCTTTAGAATAATTACAATATTTTAATTTCGCTATAGAACTTGTTTCACTAGTTTGTTCAAGTTCGAACCTATAATCAATGTTTGCCAATTCTAAAAACCTGTTAATATCTTCTTCAGATTCTTTAATAGATTCTTGAATATAGGAATTTATTTTCTACCCAATCAATGGTCATATTATCTTTAAAGGTTATATCTGAAAAACAGGAATAGGGCACAATCTCCTTAGGTATATTAGTACCTTTTCCCTTTGGCATTAACTCAAATAATATGTTGAAATACTTTGAAAAATTAAGCGCAGGATTTATTATTGCTTCAGCACATTTATCATTACATATAACTTTAGTATTGAATTTATCTTTTAACCAGTTTACACCACTTATATGATCATAGTGCTCATGTGTGAGTATTATGTAATCTACAGTTAATAAATTACCTTCTATGTAATCTAGAAGTTCAACTGATACAAAAGGATCAATGACAATTAGCTTTTTTTCAGATTTTATCGTATACATATTTGACGATAATAAAGACGATATAAAAGTTTTGATTTCTAAATTAAACATAATTTTTCTTCCTAAATAATTATATAAAAGTTTTATGTATAGGATTTTAATTGAGATATTGAAAAGTCCTACTTGTCTTTACTATTATTAAACACTTTCGTCCCCTTTTCATGTTCTACCATTCTTGTGTTTTGTAAAAAAACAGTATGATTATTTGGTACATTTCTTGTCACCATAGAACCCATGCCAATTATTGCATTATCTCCAATTACAGTTTTTTCTTTTATTGCAACATGCATCCCTATATAAACATTATCACCTATATGGCAATCACCCGCAATAGAAGAAAATGCAGATACGACACAGTTTTCTCCAATTTTTGTGTTATGACCAATGGTGACAAATGGTTGTATTAACGTATTATGTCCAATGATTACCTCAGGTGAAACAGTAACCATATTGCTATTTATTATAACACCCGATTTTATAATTAAACTTGAATTTATATAAAAATTAGGATGCAAAAGTGTTGCTAACTGATAATCAAAAAGTTTAACTTTATCATATATTAATTCTCTATATAAAGGTTCTCCTTGTGCTATAACTATTTCTAATTCACTTTTAGAATATGTATCCTTTATGTCTTCAAATGAAAAATGTTTTATTTCTCCATTAACAACTGTCTTCTTAGTATCATCTATAAAAAGTATATCTTTCCACCTATTCTTTCTATTATTGAGTTTTAAAGCAAATTCATATATTTCAAGGCCAAGCCCACCCATTCCATATACCCCTAAAATCATATCTCCACCTCTTTTTTATTTAAATTCTATAGCAGCATACTTAAAGGTTGTATGAAAAAGTTTAATAATTGAATAATTAAAATAATATCCCTTTACTTAGAAATGATAAATCTACTAATCGTCTAATCATATCGCTTCTTTTTTCCTTTTTAAAAATGTATCCGATAAGGTATTTAACAAATAATTAAAACATTTAAGTTTAAATAATTTAGCCATACCTACGTATGTAACAACTCCTGTAAACATTTGTACAAATAATAAAATCGTAATCGGCATACTTAACAATTTAATGCTATACACTACAATTCCCATTATAACTGATAATACTAGTGAAGGCATAATATCATTCCATTGCTCTTTATAACTATAGTTTAGAAGTTGTTTGTTCGGATAGGCATTTATAAAAGATGATAATATTCCGCTTAAAATCCCCCCAAAAGCAATAGCATAAACACCATATTGGACAGTAATTATTAATATTATAAGCCCTAAGACTTTCTTAATAATCTCCAATTTCAAAAATATATCGCTACGTCCTAACGCATTTATAGCCTGTAAATTAGAGGTATGTATAGGCATTAGCATATATATAACACAGTATATTTGTAAAAAAGGCACACTTGGTAGCCATTTATCTGTAAGTAAAAGTTTAACAACTGGCTCCGCTGTAACTATCAAACCAATCATAGCCGGAAATATGACAAAAGAACTGGTAATTATTCCTCGCCTCATCATGTTTTTTACTTTTATCCTGTTATCTTGTTGTGAAGACAAAACCGGAAGCATAACTGATTGTATCGTTCCATCAAAATTAGACACTATAACCTTTGGAAATTGCTGACCTCTATTATAAAAACCTAACATTGCAGGCTCATAAATCCTTCCAATAATAAGGCTATATAAATCATTATAAACAGTATTTAACAGTCCGGACATCAGTAACTTCCACCCAAATGAAAATAAACTTTTAACCCTATTAAAGGAAAAAACCAAATGTGGCCGCCATTTCACTGTAAACCAAAGAATCATCATAACCATAAACCTATTAGCTATTTGTTGAGCAACTAAAGCCCATACACCAAAACCCGAATAAGCCATAAATATACCCACCATGCCAGATATCAAAATAGCACCTGTACTACTAAAAAATAACCTTTTAAACTGCAATTTCCGAGAAATTATAGCATTTTGAATTGAATTAAACGCACCAAAAATCAATGTAATAGACAGAACTCTAAATACCGATGTTATTTGTGGCATCTTATAAAAGGCTGCTATAAAAGGTGCGGTAAAAAACAAAATTATATATAATGAACATGCCAAAAACAAACTTAAATAAAATACTGAAGAAAAATCTATTTCATCAGCATCTTTTTTTTGAATAAGTGCTGTATTCAGCCCGCTTTGAACAAATACACCGGCGATAGAAGTAAAAACAACGACTAAAGCAATTATACCGTAATCCTCCGGTAATAATAATCGTGCCAGTACTATCTGAACTATAAATTGAATTCCCTGTGTCCCACCCCTCTCCATGAACTTCCAAAGGAAAGAGGATAGGACTTTTGTTTTTGTATGATTATTTTGTGTCATTTATTATTCTCCTATTAACTTTAAAATATCTTAGTCCATATTTCCTTCGCATGATTACTATTACTACTTTCCTTGCATTTTCTCATATTCTCTTTTGCAATTATAGTATCTAATTGTTTAAACCTTTCAAAATCCATTTTTTCAATTTCCTTAATATCAAAAACAACTAATTGTCTATACTTAATAATTTCTTCCCACATCGTTGTATCATTACGAATATAAACCTTCTTTCCTAAATGTAACATTGAAAATATATTTCCCATTCCTTGTTGCCTGTTATTATTAAAAATTCCTATATCTATTTTGCTTAAATACAACATATAATCTTCCATGTCCATAAAAGTATCCAATGAAATAAGTTTATTTTTAAATAAACTATATCCATAATCCTTTATTCTTTTTGCGTATTTCATATCACCATAAGATAAAGGACATACTATTTCTATATTTTCATCTTTGAACTTTTTTAAAATATTAAAAACTTCAATGTGATTATTTGTAGGTGTGGCTGAATTTCCAACTATGACCCTTACCTTATCATTTTTTAAACTGAGATAATTAAGGTTGCTTATAATTTTGTTTCTAGATTTTATTCCCTTATCACTAACATATGCTGCTTTAAAGTACCCTCCTTTTACTCCATACCACTTTTTAGCTAAATCATAATCTCCTTTAACTAAGGTGCATACATTCCCCATATTTTTTATTACAAGTTTTCTCATAGATTCATGTATTTTTTTTCTTAAAGACATTCTTGGCTCTTTATAATAATATAAATCTGCACCCCATACAACCCAATAGCATTTTTTTAAAAACCAGGGTTGAAGAAAAAGAAGTATCATTATCCTAGGCGACATTAAAGAATGGAGAATAATTTTATCTGCTTTATACATTTTCAAAATTAATTTAAAATAATCCTTTTTTCTTATATATTCTACATTGCTTATTTTATCTATGCTTACAGAGTTATTATAAACTTCTATCATAAATTTATGATCCTTTAAAATAAAATTTTTGTTTATAAATTCAATGTACGGTTTATAAAACTTTTTATTTGTATTTTTAAAAATATGTAGTATTTTCATGTTCCCTCACTTTATTATGCTAATTAAATATTATTTATCGCTACTTAATAACGGTTTATTAAAATGATTCAATTTTTTCCCTCTCAAAAACCCCAATCGCTACTCCCATCAATATCCAAGGAAATAAACCGACGTGTATTTCTCTAAAAAAATAGTATCCGATGGAAAAGACTTGATAGCTAAATAATCCTACAAAGGATGATACCAACAAGGCTAAAGATGCCTTTTCATTGTTTGCATTATTAATATTTTTAAAGAAATATATTAATAACCCTAATATCAAAGAATATTGTAAAATAAAACCAGACACACCATAAGTAACAAAAATATTTAGTGGTTCTATTTCTACTCCATAAGATATTTCGCTTTTATTTATAAATGCCTTAGATAATCCAAAAATATAATGATATCCATTTTTAAATAATGATAGAAAATACTTCAATTGATCTATCCGCCCTCCCCCTTTTGTCTCAAATAATCTATTCCATCTAAATACGGTCATTTCAATAAATGGATTACCTCTTATATATAAGACCCAACTAACTCCTAATACAAAAAGTATTAATAAAATCATATATAAAGTAGGTTTTAAGTTTTTACTAT
The DNA here is from genome assembly GCA_023230985.1 of Bacillota bacterium. GTDB lineage: Bacteria > Bacillota > Clostridia > Lutisporales > Lutisporaceae > JAAYKT01. Next base: position 968 of record JALNWH010000026.1, on the reverse strand, counting down.
TAATATGCATTGATAAGATATAAAATAGAAAAATTCCAAATACCAAAGCTAACAGTCCGGCTCTTGCCATACTTGCAAAAATGTTTACTACTGACAATATCATTAATAAAGAGGAAGCTTTTTTATGTTTTTTATAGTATTTATAAATCGAACAGGCAAAAATGAAAAAAAAAGATGCAAGCCCTCCATTACCAGTAGCCATTTGAGCTACCCCATGCATTCTAAGATTACCTAAGCTTCTATTTAATTGAGATAATTGTAAACTACCATCCCTAAATGGATATAGTTTTATAAAAAACACCCTTCCGAGCCATGGTATCCATTGTAATAATCCTATCAACATTCCAATATTTAAAACTATCAAAAAATATTTTATAAAAGTATCTCTATCAACTTTACCATAATAAAAAACAATAGCAAAAGATATAAAACATAAAAATCTTGCCACATATTGAATTATATCAGTAGGAAAAATAAACCTACCATAATTACTTATTGTCCCAATCATTGCCGATAAAAAAATTTCTATAATAATTAACACCATCAGTACTAATAAATACTTTATAACTCTTGGTACCTTTGTCCACCCAAAAATCATAGTTAAAAACATCAATACTCCGATGGGTAAAAATAAATATAATACCGGCATTCCAAAAGAACCTATTTTAATTGATGGAAAAATACTTAATAAAAGTACCACGAAAAGCATCATTTTTTTTGGTTTTATACTTATATTTATCATTATTGCTCCTAAGTTTTTATAGTATTACAATAAATTATATCATAACCCTGTCCCATCAGTAATTTGCAGGCTTTTATAGTAGCTTCTATATTTTTATTGTCACTTATTTGTCCTGCATATACTAATCTTATTTGTTTATCAATGGGAATCGTACATTCTTAATATTTATTTTCCAATCAATATCTATCTATTCCATTGGGTATTACTCTGGATTTATCTTCTATCT
>JALNWH010000025.1 GCA_023230985.1 Bacillota bacterium | reverse complement strand
CTCGTAGTCTCTTATTGACTTTATTTCGGATAAAAATTTTTTAAAACTCATTTAATTACCTCCTTCTAAATAAACAAAATTATCTCTTGTTATTAAATATTAATCTATAATGTATTAAATTTCAATTAAAATTTAGAATAAAGCAGATGTCTAATTATAATTTACATATTGTATATTTTTATATTTCTTTATTTTAGATTATTAATATAAAATCATACAATATATTAACAGTAACGATATCTTATATACAAAAATATTTAATAAATTGTTATAATAAGATTAATGTAACATGGAAGGAGACAGAAGAGAAGATGTGCAAAGAAAATAGCTTGGTTGAAAAGTTGGTTCAAAGCAACAATAGCAGTATAGTACTTTTGATAATGGATGGAGTTGGTGATATACCCAGTGAAGAATATGGCGGCAAGACTCCGCTTGAATATGCTATGACGCCGAATTTAGATAAGCTTTCAAAAGAATCTGTTTTAGGAAGGCATATACCTGTTCTTCCGGGTATTACTCCGGGGAGTGGTCCGGGGCACTTAGGGGTATTTGGATATGATCCTATAGAATATGAAATAGGAAGAGGAATATTGGAAGCAGCAGGAATGGACATGGAAATTAATGAAGGAGATATTGCTGCGAGATGTAATTTTGCTACTGCTGATGAATATGGGGTTATTACAGACAGAAGGGCGGGTAGGATATCTACCGAAAAGTGCGAGGAAGTATGCAATATACTAAGACAGAATATAAAAGAAATTAACAATGTAGAGATAGTAATAAAAGCAGGTATACAACATAGATTTGTTGTTGTATTTAAAGGTGAAAACCTTTTTGAAGGTGTAACGGATTCAGACCCGCTTATGGAAGGCAAGGAACCTTTAAAAGTTAGAGCTTTAACAAATGATGCTGTTTTTACTGCAGAAATAATAAATGAGTTTTTTGATAGAGCGAGGAAGGTAATAAAGGATTTACAGCCAGCCAATTCAATTTTAATGAGAGGTTTTTCTGCCAAACCGGTTATATCGCCTATGAATAAAAGATTTGAGCTTAATCCGGTATGCATAGCTCATTATCCTATGTATAGGGGATTGTCAAGACTTGTAGGTATGAGTGTGCTGGATGCCGGTAATAGCCCTGAAGATGCATTTAATGTATACAAAGAAAATTGTTCTTTATATGACTATGCTTTTATTCATATAAAATATACGGATTCTTATGGTGAAGACGGTAACTTCGAAGGTAAAGTCAAAACTATTGAGTCTGTTGACAAGGCCCTTCCAATATTATTGGCAAAAAAGCCGGATGTGCTTTGTATTACGGGAGACCATTCCACGCCGGTACCCATGAAAAGTCATAGTTGGCATCCTGTTCCGGTACTTATTAATTCTAAGTATTGTGGTTATGATGATGGAGTTAGGTTTATTGAAAATGAATGCAATAAGGGTGGTTTGGGAATGTTTCAAAGCAAGTATTTAATAAATTATTTACTTGCTAATGCAGGAAAGCTATCGAAATACGGTGCATAGTAAAAAATTATTATACAGCTTTTGTAGCTTATTAAAAACTAAGCGAAGAATTTTAAAATTTTTCGCTTAGTTTATGATTATATTTCCGTTCTCTTAAATAATCTACAAAAGCTTCAAGTCGTGTTTGATATCCTGCTTCTCCTACTTGCTCATCTACTATTAAATATAAAATAGGGATATTATAATCCTTTTCAATTTGTGAAAGTATAGTACGAGACACTATTTCAGGCATGCAAGTCATAGGATATATTTGCACTAGACCATCATAATTTAAATTAGCATAATTGATTGCATGGCCTATGCATTGTTGTGTGTGGCCGCCTATAAGCACCGGTATATATGGATTTGACAAACGTTTTTCCATTTTATAACCTTTTCTACCTGTTGCCGGCATTATTAAGTTATTTTCTGCCCAATGTTTTATTGTCATAGATCTATGAATTTCAGCACCCATATTTCCTAATCTTTCTTCAACATTAAGATTTGAAAAGGGTTCAATTATAGTATAAATCTCTCCTATAATTCCTATTTTCAAGGGTTTAGTATTTTTATCTATTGGTATAGAAAGCAGTTTATTACCGGTTGCTTTAATAACTTCTATAATTTCTTTGGTTCCGTGGGCATCTAACACTTCCCTTTTAAAGTTATACATAATATTGTTTATTATTGATTTGTTTTTTGTCCGAGGCCTTACATAGTATTGAATTTCGTTAAGCTTATCAATTTCTATGCATACTTTATAAGCATCATAAATAGATTTAATAGCCTTTGAAGTTTTTCCGTTGCTTAGCTTTTTTATATTATGTAAAAAATCCAAGGGATTTTCTTTGGGTGGATCAATTATTATAAAATCCACATCATACCCCATATCTTGAAGTATTTGTTTTTGTAACGGGCCATAATAGCCAAAACGACAAGGGCCGCAACTGCCTGTGATTACAATTGTATCAGCGCCTGCCTCTATACTTTTTATATAATTACCCAATGTTATCTTAAAAGGAAGGCAGACACATTCGGGGGATTCTCTTGAACCCAGTCTTAAAGTATCTTCAGTTGTAAATGGTGCAATTATGCTTTTTATTCCTAAATTATCGAATATTCCTTTCACTGCAATATATGCCTCTCCCATATGGGGATAAGTTATTATCAAGATTTTGTCTCCTTTCCACCAAATCCATAAAAGCCTCCAGACGGGTATTAAAATTTGCCTCTCCCGTATGCTCATCTAGAGTTAACATCATAATAGGTTTATTATAAATTTTATTTGCGATTCTTATTATCAACTCAAGAGATAAGGAATCAATACCACAAGCAAATGATGTCAGCAAAAGGATTCCTTCAATTCTATTGATATTCATCATATATAATGCACTTCCAATAAGTTCTTTACTACTGCTCCAAAAAATTCTTTTCTCAAGTTCATTGCACAAATTATCAATTATTTGTGAATCAATCATTTCCGGTGTTATATATTTAATGCATCTGCCGGATAGTTTTTTTAAAAGATTCATATTTATAAAACTGTCATATAACAGATAGGGATGAGAAACAATGCCTACTATGCTTTTTGTTTTGATTTTTACGGGTTTTTTATTTTCGATCAGGACTGCAGGTAAATTTCCGTTTAATAAATCTTTTTTATATACATAATGAGTTTTAAAGGCTTTATTAATTGCTTTTTTAATTTGAATAGGATTTGCCCCAAGCATATTACCAAGGCTGAACAGTGATTTATAAAGATTAAACTTGTTTTTATATAGGTTTATTTCTATATCTATAATTGGACTATTCATGGGTATGGAGTATCTCACCATTTCCGGTAATCCTCCGAATTTTGGACAAATATATTCTTTTGCAGATATGCTGGTAAACCGGGGTATTAAAACATAATCAACTTTATCTTTAAGGAAATATACATGACCATGATAGACTTTAACAGGCAGACAGGCATCATCTATGCAGTATTTGGAGCCTATATCCAGTATCTCTTTATTGGTTTCGGGAGAAAGCACAACTTCCGCACCCAGTTCCGTTAAAAAAATTTTTGCAAAAGGGTAATATTTATAATAATACAGTCCTCTTGGTATACCTATTCTTTTCATAAAAAGACACCTCTTCATAGTTAGTATTATTGACTATGGAGAGGTGTTTTAAACTTTAAATAATCTTATATATTGTATATGTGTTATCAAATAATAACTGAATACAGTATTAATCCTAAGGCACCGGACAAGAAAATCACTAAAAAAGGATTTATCTTAAGCTTATAAACTCCAATAAATGCTGAAAAACCTATTATTACACTTATATAATCAGTAAAAGATACCTTGCCGATGGTAAAACCGGCGGAGGCAATTATACCTAATACTGCCGGTCTCATGCCATTTAGAGCCCATTTAACCCATTTTTGACTTTTAAACTTATTAAAATAAATGGATAAGATAAGGGCTAACACGGATGGAATAAGCAGTACTCCTACGGTGCCTAAAATCGACCCCCAAAAACCTGCAACCTTATATCCTATATAGGTAGAAGAATTCACAGCTATCGGACCCGGGGTCATTTCGGCTATAGCTACAATATCTATAAACTCTTTTAAATCTATCCATCCCTTGTTTTGAATTATTTCTTTTTGGATAAATGATACAATTGCATATCCTCCGCCAAAACTAAAGGCTCCAACTTTAAGGAAGGATAAAAATATGTTTATTAGCAGAGTCATTTGATTCTCCCCTTTCTTAGGAAAAAGAATCCTATTGTCCCTGAAACAAGAATAGCTATAAAAGGATGAATATTCAAAACAGTTATTGCAATAAATGAACCAAGAGCAATCAGAATATTAGTTTTATTAAAACCCAGAAATTTTATTAAGTTGATAACGGCAAAAAAAATTAAAGCAGAGACGGCAGGCCTGATTCCATTAAATATATTTTGTATTATTATGTTGTCTTTTACAGTAGAAAAGAAGATAACTATTACAAGTATTATCAAGAAGGACGGTAATGCTGTAGCAAAAACAGCTGCAAGCGAACCTAAGGGACCGGCTAATTTATATCCTACATAAGTCGCAGCATTTGTGGCTAACGGGCCCGGAAGGCTATTTGTGACAGCTATAGCATCTAAGAATTCTTCTTGTGATATCCACTTTTTAGTATCTACTACTTCTTTCTGAATAACAGGAATCATGGCATAGCCTCCTCCTATTGTAAATAAGCCAATTTTAAAAAATGAGACGAACAAGTTCTTTAGCAATAATTTCACCTACTATAATATTAAAAGTATATTTAAATAGTAAATCATTTAAAATATGAAGTCAAATTTCATGTGTATGATGTTACTGTCAAGTAATAGTTGGCAAGAGCATTTTGATTTGTACTCATTTTTAATAAATTTATAGAAAAATCATCACTACAAAGTCATAACATTGATAAAATTACCCTAACAGCTGATTTTATTTTAAAATTCTATTTGCCAATTATAAGTATTTTGTATATATTAGAAAATCAAATACTCTTAATAAGCATCAATTCCAATTATAGCTCGCACTGTCCATAGGACAAAATGATCTTTGGTCTATTGTAATGCCTATTTTGATTCCTTTTTTTCTGTTTTTTCAAAGCCTCCTATAGTCATTTCTCTTACTTTCTCTGTTTTCTTGCATGTGCAATAGCAGTTTCGTCTTCTCCAATCCACATCTTTATCTCGTCTGACATCATGTTATTCGTTTTTTGATAGTTCTCGCTGCAGTTTTCCATGGATGGATGTTGATCTATAACCCCAGTTAATATTGAATTACATATTGCCCTTACTGGGTAATCATCTCGTTCCTTTCCTCTTTCTTTTTGACACTATTCTTTATCCTTGCCAATTAAAATCATGCTTTAAGGTACTGTTTTATCCATTTGTTTTTAGGAAATGCCATGTTATAATTATATAACAGATTTGTATTTAAACGGAGGAGATACTTTTGGATAAGGGATTGCTTGATTATTATAAGGCGGCCAATGAAGAGCTAAACCTTATATTAAATACCAGCTTTGATCAAATAACAATAGCAGATGGTGATGGTGTATTTACAAAGATAAGCAAATCTTGTGAAGAATTTTTTGGAGTTAAAGAAGAGGATATGATAGATGTAAGTGCTTTTGAATTAGAAAAGAATGGAGTATTTGATCTTTCTGTTACAGCCGAAGTGGTGAGAAAAAAAGGAAAGGTTACCCTAATTCAAAGGACCGGTGCAAATAAAACTTTGATGGTTACCGGAATACCTTTATACAATGATAATGGCGAAATTTATAAGATAATAAATATATCCAAGGATATAACAGAGAATCAAAACTTAAAAGAAAAATTAGAAAATTCTCAAAGTGATTTACGATGGTTTCAAAAAGAATTAAATAAAAGGCAAGGGATATTTAATAATAATAGCAACTATAAAAGCACATCAATGAAAAAAATAATGGACCTTATTTATCATATATGTGATTTAAGTGCAACTGTTTTATTATTAGGCGAAACTGGAGTAGGGAAAGGTTATATTGCAAAAAAGATTCATGAAAGTAGCATTAGGAAGGAACAGCCCTTCGTTCAAATTAATTGTGGTGCTATTCCTGTAAATTTACTTGAGTCAGAACTATTTGGCTATGAAAGTGGAGCATTTACAGGGGCATTAAAGGGAGGAAAAAGAGGATTATTCGAAGTAGCAGGAAAAGGAACTGTATTTCTAGATGAAATAGGGGATATGCCTATGAATCTTCAAGTAAAATTGCTACATGTCCTTGATGATAAAAAGCTCTTTAGGATTGGTGGGGAGAAGCCCACAGAAGTGAAGGCTAGGGTTATTGCAGCTACAAATAAGGATTTGAGGGAATTAATAAAGATTGGTAAGTTCAGAGAGGACTTATTTTATAGACTAAATGTAGTTCCCATTCACATTCCTCCTTTAAGGGAAAGAAGAGATGATATACCAGGCCTAATAAAAATGTTTTTAGATAGATGTAATGAACAACATAGAACTAAAAAGATAATTTCAGAAAAAGGCTATCATATATTGATAAATTATGATTATCCAGGCAATGTAAGGGAATTAGAAAATATAATAGAGAGGTTAGTAATAACAATCTTTGATGAAATTATTAAAGATAGGCAGGTATTGGATATTACAAAACCTTCTTTTAATCCAGCCATAGAAAACATGGATAGTATAGATGGTACAAATACTAATAAAATTATTCCCATAAAAGAAGCAGTTGCTCAATTGGAAAGAAAAATCTTGATAGATGCTTTTAAAAAGTTTAAGACTACACGGAAGGTGGCAGAAGTTCTTAAGATTGATCAGTCCACAGTAGTAAAGAAAGCTCAAAAGCTTAAAATAGATTATTAAAATAAAGAATATAGACTAGGTAAAAAGAAAATAATTCGCATTTAGCGATGAAATAAGTCATAGTTTTTGATGATATAATTCATCAAAAACTATGACTTATTTTTTACAAATCCTACAAAGCTTGATAATTCAAGCTTTTTTTAATATTACAAACTTGGCACGGCTTTTGCAACAAATATATGAAGATAATAAAGTAAAGGCTATTTAATTATAATTAAAATTTTTATAGTTAAAAATTTAACCTTGAAAACTTAAAACAAATAAAAATTTTACAAAGGGGTAAAAATATTTATTGGAGGAAATAATTAATACAATATCTATTGTGTGAGGAGGTGCATAATTTGGAATCCTGTATGGACAGAATAAAAAGAGATATAGAAAACATCGCAATAATAACCGCCACTCCCCAAAAAGGATCCACCAGATTTTCTTATAGTGATGAGGACAGACGTGCAAGAGAATATTTGTTTAAAGAAATGGAAAAATTAAATTTAGAGATAAAGGTTGATGGGGCCGGTAATATAAGAGCTAAGTATGCACATGGCAATGAAAGTTTGCCATCGGTAATACTTGGCTCTCATATAGATACTGTTGCTAACGGAGGAAAATTTGATGGTGTAACAGGAGTAATAAGTGCTTTAGAACTTATAAGAGTTATTAAAGAAAAAAAAGTGCAGCTAAAAAGACCCTTGGAATTAATAGTTTTCGCAGAAGAAGAAGGTTCAAATTTTGGAATTACTATGCTTGGCAGCAAGATACTTACCGGGAAATTTAGTTTAAAGGATTTAAAGAATATTAAAACCTATGATGGTATAACTGGCTACGATGTTATGAGTAATTTTGGCTTAGATGTAGATAGCATAGGAAGAGACGTTTTAAAAAGAAATGATGTAGCTGCCATGATAGAACTCCATGTTGAACAAGGAGGGATATTGGATTTGGAGGATACCCCAATTGGTATAGTAAAATCCATTGCCGGGATGAGAACTTATAAAATAAGTTTAAAGGGGGTATCTAATCATGCAGGAACAACTCCTATGTATCTAAGGAAAGATCCAATGGCAGGAGCTTCAGAAATAATATCTTATTTGGAGGAAGCTGCTAAGGAACATGCCTTACCTACAACGGTGGGTACAGTAGGAAAAATTCTCTGTAAACCTAATATGCCCAATGTAATATCGGGTGAGGTGAATTTTTACGTAGATATTAGGGATGTTGACCCCCAGGGTATTGAAAAGGTTGCAGATGCATTGCTTAACAAAACTAATGAAGTAGCAAAAAAAAGAGGATTAACTAGCTCAGTTGAATTAATAGGCGAATCAGATAGTGTCAAGCTTTCATCAAAAATAATTGAAGCCATTGAGAGCTCTGCAATAGAAGAAAATTATAAATACAAAATCATGAATAGTGGGGCAGTTCATGACTCTGCCATGTTGACCAACTTTACTGACGTAGGCATGATATTTGTCCCCAGCATCGGTGGTTTAAGTCATTGCCCCGAAGAAAGAACGAATTATGAAGACATTAAATTGGGATGCGATTTATTGATTCATGCTGTTATTAAGCTAGCTAACGAATAGGGAAAGAGACAAGGAAATGATGAAATATGAAATGGAGGTATTTAAGTGAGTTTCTTGATAAAAAATGGTACGATTGTAACTTCTGTTGATGAATTCAAAGGCGATGTTCTTATTAAGGATGGAAAAATATTGGCCATAGGTGAAAAGCTATGTAATAACGCAGACGAAGTTATAGATGCCAAAGGGATGTATGTAATGCCCGGCGGAGTTGATCAGCATGTGCACTTTTCATTTGAATTCAATGGAGAGAAGGTTAGGGGATTTGAAACTTCCAATGCTGCTGCAGTAGGTGGAACAACAACAGTTATAGAGTTTGTCAATCAGATTGAAGGAAAAGGATTGATAGATTCAATTGATGATTATAGGAAAGAAAATGCAGATGGGATAGCTATGGTTGATTATTCTTTTCATGGCGTGATAACAGATCCTAGTACCGGTGTATTTGATGAAATTGAAAAGCTTCCAGAAGCGGGATACCCAACGGTAAAGTTATTTATGGCCTATAAAGGAATGTTCTTTCATGCAGATGATGATACCATTGCTAAATCAATGGAAAAAGCTAAAGATTTTGGTGTAACAATAATGGTTCATGCAGAAAATGCTGATTTGATAGACTTGTTACAAAAAAACTGTATAGAAAAAGGAAATATTGAGCCCTATTATCACGCTGTGTCAAGACCGCCAATTGTGGAGGTTGAGGCTACAGAAAGGGCTATATCTATAGCTAAGCTTATGGATGCGCCCCTTTATGTAGTTCATGTATCTACAAAAGGAGCAGTAGATGCGATTAAGCGTGCTCGGGCCGAGGGGTTGCCTATTTACGGAGAAACTTGTACTCATTACCTTACATTGAATAAAGAAAACCTAGCAAAGCCTGATTTTGAAGGGGCTAAATATGTATGCTCTCCTGCATTAAGAGAGCAGGATGATATAGATTACCTTTGGACATCTATTAAAAATAATTGGCTAAATGCTATTAGCTCGGATCATTGTGGTTTTGACTGGGAGAAGCAAAAACATATGGGTAAAAATGACTTTAGAAATATTCCAAATGGTGCACCTGGCATGGAAAACAGGTTAGGAGTGCTATGGACAACAGGTGTGGAGACAGGAAGAATTAGTAGAAAACAATTGGTTGACTTATTTGCAACTACCCCTGCAAAAATAAATGGGATAGGTCATAGGAAAGGCCATATTGGAGTGGGCTACGATGCTGATATTATTATCTATAATCCCAACCATAAATCAAAAATTTCAGCAAAAAATAGTTTACAGGGAGTGGATTATAATTCCTATGAAGGATTTGAACAAATAGGCAGACCTGAAAAAGTATTTTTGAGGGGCAATTTGATTGTAGAAGAAGGCAAGTACATTGGCGAAAAAGGCCAAGGTAAATTCATACCAGGTAAACCTTATGGGCTTTGTTATGATGGTGTAAAAAGGTAATATTAGAAATTTTGTTATTATTTTCTTCTAAAAAACTTAAAGGAGGTTTTTACTAATTCAGGACTAGACAAGTTAAAAAATATTTATTAAGCAGGAGGTAATAAAATGAAAATTGAAGATGCAAACAAATTAGCATTAGAAAGGTTAGAATTATCAGAACCGATATTGATTGATTTAAAACAGGCGATAGATGTTGTTCCAGACATGAAGTCTAATAGAATTCATCATGCTGGGCCTCCAATTGATTGGGAAGAAATGTCCGGCCCTATGAGAGGCTCAATAATAGGGACTGCAATTTTGGAAGGCTTAGTTAAAAGCGAAGAAGAGGCTGACGAAGCTATCAAAAATGGGGATATAGAATTAGGATCTAATCATGATCATGGTACGGTTGGGCCTATGGCAGGGCCTGTAGGTGCTACTACACCAGTTTTTGTTGTTAAAAACAACCACCATGGGAATCTAGCATACTCTCCAGTTCATGAAGGGTTGGGGAAAGTTCTATCCATGGGTAATTATAGTGAAAATGTACTAGATAATTTGCGTTTTGTTAGAGATGTATTACAACCTATAATCAGTAAAGTTCTAAATCGTATGGGCGGTATCCCTCTAAATCCTTTAATGAGTGAGGCTATTGTACGAGGAGATGAATTGCATAACAGATGTAAGGCTGGAACATGTATGTTTGTGGAACAAATGGTGCCTCACCTATTGCATGTCACTAATAAGGAAGAGTTCGTAGAAGTTTTTGAATTCTTGACAACAAACCCACAGACATTCCTACAACCAGTTATGGCTGCATGTAAAGCTACTTTAGACTCGGCTTCTGGTATAGAAGGCAGTACGCTACTTACCTGTTATTCAAGAAATGGTTCTACCGTAGGATTGCGTATGAGTGGAACAGGAAATAAGTGGTTTATTGCAAAAGCACCAATGATAAAGGGTCTTTATATGCCTGGATATTCTGAAGAAGATGCTTGTCCGGATTTAGGAGATAGTGCTATTACAGAAGTGGCAGGTTTGGGGGCTATGGTTATGGCAGGTTCTCCAGCAATGACATTGTTAGTTGGGGGCAGTGCATCTCAAGCAGCTTCCTACACTATGGATATGTATGACATTACTATGACAGAGAGCAAAATAATACGTTTACCTTCCTTAGATTTTAGAGGAGCACCTTTGGGAGTGGATGTTAGAAAAGTCGTTGAAACAGGTATAAGCACAAAACATAATACTGCTATAGCTCATCGCGAACCAGGTATAGGCATGATAGGTGCCGGTATCGTTGAGGCTCCAATGGAAGTATTTACAGAAGCCCTATTAGAGCTTAGCAAGAAACTAGAAAAGTAGGAGGAGGGATTAGTATTGCTCTATACTAATATAATACGAAACACATATTATGACTCCTTAACTTTAATGCGCCTGTCTTCGAATTTAAGTAGCCTTAAGGGAGTTAAACAAGCTGCTGTGATGATGGGAACGAAATTAAATAAGGAATTTTTAAAGGATGCAAATCTAATTTCTGATGAAGTCTTACAAGCCAGTCCCTCAGATGTTTGTATTTGTATAGAGGTAGAAGATAATAGCTTTGTTAAATCCGTAAGCGAGACAATAGATGACTTTTTCAATAATATGCATTCACAAAAGGACGTTATAAGGAGACCCCGTTCTATTTCTAAAGCTATGGATAATATGCCTGATGCAAACTTGGCGGTTATATCAGTGCCAGGAATATATGCGGCGGAAGAGGCAAAAAAAGCTTTAAGAGCCGGACTGAATGTATTTCTTTTTAGCGATAATGTAAGCCTTGATGATGAGCTGATGCTAAAGCAAGAGGCAGAAAAGAATGACTTAATATGTATGGGGCCAGATTGCGGCACAGGTATTATTAATGGGGTTGCCTTAGGTTTTGCAAACAAAGTCCATAGAGGGAATATAGGTATAGTTGGGGCATCGGGTACCGGGATACAAGAAATTACAGTATTAATACATGGGCTTGGAGAAGGAATATCCCATGCCATTGGGACAGGAGGCAGGGATCTTAAAAAGCCTGTAAATGCTATATCTGCATTGACAGCTTTAAAAAGTCTAAAAGATGACGAAAAAACAAAGGTTATAGTTTTTGTATCTAAACCGCCAGATAAAGAGATAGAAGAAAAGGTGCTAATGGAGCTTAGCAAATGTGGGAAACCTGTTATCGTCTTGTTCTTAGGTTCAAATCCACCTAATGAATTACCACAGAATATTCACTGGGCAAAAAATATGGAAGATGTCGCTAAATGTGCTGTGGCACTTTTAAAAGATGAAGAGATACCTCCGTATTCTATAGAGGATGGAATCAATAAAATTGAAAAGTCCCGTATAAAGGATGAAATCGAAAAATTAGATAAGAATCAAACCTTTTTAAGAGGACTTTATTCCGGCGGTACTCTTTGCGATGAAGCAATATTCATACTGGCAGAAATGTTCTCGGAAATTTGGTCGGGGCACAATGTAGGAAGTGGTGTTAAGGAATTAGAAAATCCATTTGCTTCTGTAGGCCATAGCCTTATTGATATGGGAGAAGACATATTCACTAGAGGTAAGCCTCATCCTATGATTGATTATGGAACACGAATTAGCAGAATGTTAGACGAAGCAGAAGATGAAGAAGTGGCTGTAATATTGCTGGATGTAGTTATAGGATATGGTTCCCATCCGAATCCAAAAGAGATTTTGATTCCTACAATCAAAAAAATACGTGAATCAGGTAAACAAAGCAATAGATATGTATCAATTGTAGCATCAGTGTGTGGTACCGATATAGATCCGCAAAATCTTGAGGAACAAACTAAAGCTTTAGAGCAAGAGGGAGTTTTGGTGTTTTCCAGCAATGCAAAAGCTGCTTATGCTGCAGGTTTGATTGCCAATAAAGCTTTATAAAATATTGATTTCAACTAACTTGAAAGGGGAGGCAAATGTGAAGTTTGATGAAACACTAAACAACGATTTAAAAATAATAGCCGCTGGGATAGATAGCTTTGCCGAGGATTTAACAGAACAAGGCGTTGATGTCATAAATGTTGATTGGCAACCACCTGCAAGCGGCAACCCAGAGTTAATATCCTTGTTACAAAAATTACAAAATAAATAAATTTAAATTTTAGAAATGGGAGGGAAAAAAATGATTAATAAAAACGGTATTTTTAAACTAATCATCTTAATCACTGTTATAGCTATGTTAGGAGCAGGGTTAGCAGGATGTGCCCCAAAACCAAGTGGTGGAGCCGATGAGAATAATGGGGATCAAGGAGAAGTAAGCAATGTAGAGCCTGTGAAAATTGGTGTTTTGGCTCCTTTAACTGGAGGATTAGCAAGCATAGGGGAGCAGCTTAAGAATGGTAATGAGCTGGCAGCAAAGATGATAAACGAAAATGGTGGAATCAAATCTTTAGGTGGCGCTCCGTTAGAATTGATTTTCTTAGATGGGGAAGGTCGTCAAGAAGTAGCTATGGGAGAAGTAGAAAGAGCTATTGATCAAGAAAAGGTATCTGTAGTAACAGGTTCGTTCCATAGTCCTTCTGCAATGGGTGCTACTCAAGTAGCAGAGAGACTAAAAACTCCTTATTTAATACAGGTAGCCGGAGCAGATGATATTACTAATCGCGGATTTAATTATGTTACTCGTGTAAGTGTCAATCTTTTTAAATATGGTTACGATGCAGTTTCCTATTTTGATTGGTTAAATAAAGAGAAGGATGCAGGTATTAAAAAAATTGCATTGATTTTTGAAGATGCTGATTTTGGTCAGTCTACTGCAAAAGGAAGTAAAGAAGCTATAAAGGATTTAGGCTTTGAATTAGCACTTGATCTTAGTTATCCAGCCGCAAGCACACAAAACATGACACCTTATGTTTCAAAAATCAAAGCGGCAAATGTGGATGCAGTTATTGCAACATCTTTCATAGCAGATGCACTTTTATTAGCAGATTCTATAGAAGAGCTTGGTCTTGATGCTATTAAATTAGGTATAAGCGGTGGATTTGCCGATCCTCTATTTGCTGAAAACATCGGTTCTAAAGTTGAAAGCTGGTTCTTAGCTGATAACTTTAATACGGATATACCAGGGATCGAAGAAGTCAATAATAAATATTCAGAAACATATAATTCAAAAATGGGTGGTCATGCTGCCCACGCTTACCAAAGTATTTTAATTATTGCTGATGCTATAGAGAGAGCAGCTAGCAGAGATAGAGACGATATAAATAATGCTCTTAAGGAAACTTCAATTACTGATTCTTCAAAAATAATTGTTCCTTATAAGGCTATAGAATTTGATGAAAAAGGGCAAAATATTTATGCAGAGCCAGTAGTTATTCAATATCAAGATGGTGAAAGAAAGACAGTTTTCCCATCAAAATTTGCAACATCTGAACCGAAATTCTAGTTTTGAGTTTGATTTGGATTTTGTACTGTATGGCTTTATTAGCCATACAGTACAAAACTTGGTTTATATTTATGTAAAGGAGATTATATATGGTCATTGCAGGCTATTATACCTAGCTACTTGAACAAAATAAAATACAAACTAAAGAACTTTTGTTATACTAACTATATTTTTTGATTTAGGAGGTTAGAAGATGAATCTTACACTCTTTGGACAAACCCTTGTATCAGGATTGCTGCAAGGAGGAATATATGCACAAATTGCCATGGGCTTAATGCTTGGTCTGGGTGTTCTAGGGATAATAAATTTTGCCCATGGCGAATTTTTGATGATAGCAATGTACGTTACATTAATAGTGTTTAGGCTTGATATAAATCCGTATTTGGCCATATTTATTAGCTTTCCCTTATTATATTTTTTAGGTGTAATTTTAGCAAAATATTTAATCATTCCGATTTTGGATAGGGAAACCATGGCACAGTTTCTTATTATGATTGGATTATCCCTAGTACTGATGAACTTGGCTATGATTATATTTTCACCTAATTTTTATACAGTTAAAGCTGCACTAACAGGAAAAACCTTGAAAATAGGTGAGATAATAATAGGTGCAAACAGACTCCTTGGTTTTGCAATATCAATATTAGTAACTGGAGCCTTACTTTGGATGATGCAAAAAACAGAACTAGGCAGAAACATTAGAGCTGTTTCTCAGAACAGATATGCTGCATCTTTAGTAGGAGTTAATGTTAAGGCTATCTATCAAATTGCCTTTGGTATCAGTCTTGCGACTTTAGGAATATCAGGTCCCTTTTTAACACCTATATATTATGTATCACCGAATATTGGTAGCTTTTTTATACTATTTGCTTTTGCCATAGTAATAGTTGGAGGAATGGGAAATTTTAAAGGTGCTTTAGTAGCCTCATTTTTAATAGGATTAGCTGATGCTTTTGGTGCTGTTCTTTTGCCGGGTTCCACAGGACCAATCCTGCCTTTTATATTTTTGATTCTTACACTGTTATTTAAACCAAAAGGATTGTTTGGAGGGAGCGGAATATGATAGAGCAAACAAAGCAAAACAATTTAATAAAAACCTTACTCTATATATTAACTATAATATTGGTATTAGCAGTTCTTAAACTGCCATCTAATATAGTTCATGTCCTTATTTTGGTGTTTTTTTATGCTTATGTTAGTACAGCATGGGATATACTAGGAGGATATGCTGGACAGATGTCATTTGGCCATTCATTGTTTATTGGAGTGGGCGCTTATACATCAACTTTATTGCTTTTAAGATTGGGCATAACTCCTTGGATTGGATTATTTGTAAGCGGTTTGATTGCCTTAGTTATAGGTGCCTTTATGGGCTTTTTATGTTTTAGAAGCAATATTACCGGATTTTACTTTGCCTTGGTTACCATTGTATTTGTAGAAATAAGCCGTTATTTATCCTTAGGCTTTGAATGGACTGGTGCTGCAAAAGGTCTGTATATACCCTATAAAGGCAATAATATTAGCAATTTGCAATTTGATTCAAAATATATGTATTTTTATGTAATATTTGCAATGTATATAGGCATTCTAATACTTTACAAGGCTATAATGAAATCCAAAAGCGGCTTTTATTTTTTAGCTATTCGTGAAAATGAGGAAGCTGCGGAATCAATAGGTATAAACACATATAAATATAAAATGCTGGCTACTATAATAAGTTCCTTTTTAGTCGGTGTTGCCGGTTCTTTCTGGGCTCAATATATTACATTTATTGACCCATATACCATGTTTGATTTTATGTTATCTGTTCAGATAATTTTCTTTGCAGTAGCAGGTGGCAGGGGTACGTTATTTGGCCCTCTAGTTGGTGCTGCACTGTTTGTGCCACTGAGTGAAGGTTTACGTACAATGATGGGTAGGATTGCTGGAATTAATATTCTAGTCTATGGTATTATCCTTATACTAATCCTTAGATTTATGCCTGATGGAATATTTGTATGGGTGAAAGATAGGCTAAAAAATCTTAGCCATGGGAGGTAAAAAAATGACATTGTTAACTGTAGAAAATATGAGTAAGAACTTTTCTGGGCTTAAAGCTGTAACAGATTTATCATTAACCGTTGAAGAAGGACAGATATGTGGTTTAATTGGTCCTAATGGTGCCGGCAAAACTACAACATTTAATCTTATTACAGGTTTCCTGCCTGTATCTGCCGGAAAAATCTTTTTTGATAAAACAGAGATCACTGGTTTAGAGTCCCATAAGATATGTGATATTGGGCTAACTAGGACTTTTCAGCATGCTCAGCCTTTTAGAGGACTTTCGGTGCATGATAATGTGCTTACAGGTTCATTTCTAAGAAACAAAAAACGTAAGGATGCAGAAAAAATAACTGATGATGCTTTGGATATGGTAAAAATGTATGAAAAAAGGAACAAATTGACCAAAGACCTTACAATAGGAGAAACAAAAAGGCTTGAAATTGCAAGGGCCTTGGCAACTGGGCCTAAAATGTTATTGTTAGATGAAGTAATGGCCGGACTTACTTTGGTAGAAGTAGATGAAATTATTCAGCTAATATTTGAGTTAAGAGATTCCAGAGGCATCACTTTTATGCTTATAGAGCATGTAATGAGGGCTGTTATGAGCCTCTCTGATAAAGTTGTAGTATTGCAGCATGGAGTGAAGATTGCAGAAGGAACTCCAGCAGAAGTAGCCGCCAATGAGAAAGTTATAGAAGCCTATTTAGGGGAGGATGAAAATATTGCTTAAGGTTGAGAATATTTCCGCAGGATATGGGAAAATAGAAGTTATTCAAGATATAAATATAGAAGTAGAAGAAGGGGAAATGGTGGCTTTAGTAGGGGCAAACGGTGCAGGCAAAAGTACCCTAATCAATACTGTTTCAGGTATTTTAAAACCCACAAAGGGTAATATAGTATTTATGGGAGAAAACATAATTGGCCATGAACCCCATGATATAGTGAACAAAGGTTTAATACAAATACCAGAGGGCAGACAGCTATTTGGTGATATGACTGTTGAAGAAAACCTTCTAATGGGAGCAACAAGTCCAGAGGGAAAGAAGTTTAAGGATGAAACCTTGGAATATGTTTATAATCTTTTCCCTAGGTTATTGGAAAGAAAAAGGCAAATAAGCAAAACCTTGTCTGGTGGCGAGCAGCAGATGATTGCTGTGGGTAGAGCTTTGATGCTAAAGCCCAAATTGTTAATATGCGATGAGATATCTTTAGGCTTAGCTCCAATAGTTGTAGCAGATATGTTCAATATCATAAGCGGACTTAATAAAGAGGGACTTACGATTCTATTGATTGAACAGAATGTGAAGCGTTCCTTAGCTATCTCGAAAAGAGCATATGTTATAGAAAACGGTAAAATAGTTTTGCATGGTTTAAGCAATGATATAAAGGATGATCCATATATTAAGCAAGCCTACCTTGGATTATAGGCCGGCTTATAATTTAATCTCATATAGCAGACAGATATTTTGTAGGTTATATTAATGGTCATAAGAACAATGCAATGGTGCAATAGGAATTGTGCATATAATATAGTACAGTCGGGGAGTAAATTATTTTGACAAAATTTATTTCTCGCTATTTTTACGAGCCAATTTGGTTAAAAAGAAGTTTGTATTATGGATCAACAATTATTTAAAAAATATAGTAGTGTTGTATCCTTATCAAGTTAATTGTATTTAATCATTGGGCTTAGTTCAGGTTTAACACCTTCAAAAGATAATTATCTCAAATACACTCTACACCTATTATGCCTTTTCAAGAATTAAAAGTGATTTAAATCAAATTAAATATTTATTACCAATATTGATGGTTATTGTCATAGAACCCCAGAATTAGTGCATCGTAACATCTAAAGGATACTTAGATAGTGCAAGAGTCGAGAAGCTAGCGTAATTTTATGTTGGTTCTTAAAATGAAACAGTGTTTAAAAAACCCGGAATTTTGACCCAAATCCCGGGTTTATCGCTTTTTTCTTTATTCTTACCTGTCAAAATCATACCTTGTGTGCTAAGGCTACTATGCACTCTAGAAAGCAGCGAATAGAATATACTTCATCATTTGTGATAAAGTTTAGGTATCGAAAATTATATAATTGAAACATGAATTATTGGAAAATATAAAGTATCATGAATTATTGGAAAATATAAAGTATAATGTAAGTATTATATAAAAGTAGCTTTTTGGAGGTATTAAATGAAAAAAAATATGATAAAAGATATAAACCAAGCATCATTAGGTCATAAAAAAATTGAATGGGTAAAAAGAAATATGCCAGTACTTTCTTCCATAGAAGAAAGTTTTAAAAAGGATAAACCTTTGGAAGGACGCAGGATTGCAATGTCAATACATCTAGAAGCAAAAACAGCGTACTTGGCTAAGGTATTAAAATCAGCCGGAGCGGAGGTATCTGTAACAGGAAGTAATCCATTATCTACACAAGACGATATAGCTGCAGCGTTAGTTGAAGATGGTTTTTATGTATATGCATGGCACGGTACTACTGATGAAGAGTATTACGAGCATTTAAACGGCGCTTTGGATATCAAACCTAATATTGTAATCGATGATGGAGGCGATTTGGTGCATCTCCTACATAGCATTAGAAAAGAGCTACTGAGTGATATATTTGGCGGTTGTGAAGAAACTACAACAGGAGTAATGAGACTAAGAGCTAGAGAAAAGGAGAAACAGCTTTTATTTCCCATGATATCTGTTAACGATGCTCAATGTAAATATTTGTTTGATAATAGATATGGTACCGGTCAATCAGTTTGGGATGGAATAATGAGAACAACAAATTTAATTATAGCAGGTAAAACTGTGGTGGTTATAGGCTATGGTTGGTGTGGAAAAGGTGTTGCAAATAAAGCAAAGGGATTGGGAGCAAATGTTATAGTATGTGAGGTTAATCCCATCAAAGCCATTGAGGCATATATGGATGGTTTTAGGATAATGCCGCTTATAGATGCCTCACCATTAGGAGATATATTTGTTACCGTAACAGGTTGCAGCGAAGTTTTAAAAAAGGAAAATTTCGAACTAATGAAAGATGGTGTAATATTGGCTAATGCAGGGCATTTTGATGTGGAAATATGCAAACCGGATTTAGAATTAATGGCAGCAGAAAAGAAAATAATGAGAAAAAATATTATGGGTTATTTGATGAATGACGGCAGGCTTATTAATTTACTTGGTGAAGGTAGATTGGTGAATTTAGCTGCCGGTGATGGTCATCCTGCCGAGATAATGGATATGAGTTTCGCTTTACAAGCTTTTTGTGCAAGGTTTATCAATGATAATTATAAAAAACTAGAAAGAAAAGTTTATAATGTACCTGAAGAAATAGATAATGAGGTAGCTCATATGAAACTTAAAGGTATGAATATCGGTATTGATACCCTTACCGAAGAGCAAGAAAAGTATTTGAAAGGCTGGGGATAATGATGAGCCTTTTACTTAAAAATCTTTATATAATAACCGTCGATGAAACCGGCAGTATAATATGCAATGGCAGTATTGGGATTAGAGGAAAACAAATTGAATACATAGGAGATTATTATAAAGGCATAGAAGCCAAGTATAATAGGGTGTTAGATTTAAAAGGAAAAGCTGCCATGCCGGGATTTGTTAATGCGCATAATCATTCCGCTATGACCTTATTGAGAAATTATGCTGATGATATGAAATTGATGGACTGGCTTTTTGACAAGATATTT
The DNA here is from genome assembly GCA_023230985.1 of Bacillota bacterium. Classification (GTDB taxonomy): domain Bacteria; phylum Bacillota; class Clostridia; order Lutisporales; family Lutisporaceae; genus JAAYKT01. Next base: position 391 of record JALNWH010000025.1, on the reverse strand, counting down.
CCCTTGGAAGAAAAACTAAAGGAGGAAGATATATATTGGGGTTCTATGCTGGGAATTTTAGAAATGATTAAATCGGGAACTACGACTTTTTGTGATATGTATATGTCTATGGACAAGACGGCGGAAGCAGTGGCCAATTCCGGTATCAAGGCAGCACTTGGAAGAGGTTTACAAGGTGATTTCAGCGATGACGGTAATAGGCTAAAAGAAGGTTTAAAATTATATAATAATTATCACGGTACAGGTGATGGTCGTATAAGAATTAACCTGGCACCCCATTCTGTTTATACTTGCACACCGACTTACTTAAAACAAATTGTCGAGGCAGCGCATGATATTGATGCTGAAATACAAATCCATCTTTCTGAAACTAAGGATGAGGTAAGTCAAT
>JALNWH010000024.1 GCA_023230985.1 Bacillota bacterium | reverse complement strand
CTATCCCATTCAATATCCAATATGCCTATTATTACTATAGGGAGTATCCCTAGTGATATAGCGGCAGCTATCTCAATGATAGCCAGCTTATAGTTGCCCTTTTGTAAGAAAGCCTTAGCCGAATTGGGTATTATATGCAATAAGCCGATTTTATTTACAAAATCAAATTTTGCAATACCTCTTGACCATAAAAAATACATTATATTTGGGGCCAATGTGATAAACGCAAAGGCCCACAGTTCCCACTTTTTTAAGAATTTAAACCTATACTTTTTTATAAGTAAAAAAATCATCGCCAACCCTATAAATGCTGTAGGAGTTTTTTGTGATATGGACAAAGTGGTAAAAATAGCTGAAATGAATAATTGTCTTAGTTCTTCGCTATCATACCACTTTATAAAATAATAAAAGGCGCCGGTGAAAAAAAATAATGCGGCAGATTCAGGCATTATGGTTCTGGTATAAAAAATATTCATAGGCATTATGGAGTAAATAATAGCTGCGAACCATCCCGCTTCAATACCATAATATCTTTTTCCTATAAGATACACATAAACAGATGAGCCAAGGAAAAACATTATAGGTACAATTCTGGCAAGGAAATAATGGTATCCAAAGATTTTATACAATATTGCAATAATAAAGGTTGTTATTTGGAATTCAAGCTGTACGTAATTTGGCTTTTCACCATCATAATAAAACTGGGGATAAAAGATATTAAACCGATCCTCTATGAAGTTTCTGGCAATTGACTCCGTATCACTTTGCCTCCAGTATTCTCCTTGCTCGCAAGGGCAATTATTAATATAAAGCAACCTTAACGAAAAGATAAAAAGGAACACAAGTATAGTTATTATAATTTGCCATCTTTTATTGATTCATATCACCCTTAAAGTTTAGTCAAAATTATTATTTGCATATAAGGGCATAAATATATCAGTTTAGGTAAACAGAATACTACATATAATAATCGCTGCCATTATCCCCGCCAAATCGGCTATCAATGCTGCAACCAACGTATGCCTTATGTTTTTCACACCTATGGAGCCATAATAAACCGTTATTGTATAAAAAATTGTTTCAGTGCTGCTCATTATTGTTGAAGCAATAATACCTACTAGGCTATCAACTCCGTTTTTTTTAAGAGTATCTGCCAGTATCCCTAAAGCACCGCTTCCGGATAAGGGTTTCATCATAAGAAAAGGCAATAATTCATCAGGAACAGATAATAATCCGGTTAAGGGTCTTAAAATATGAATTATCAAATCCAAGCCTCGAGAGGCTCTTAACATATTTACAGCCAATAGCATTGCCAGTATATAGGGAAAAATTCTTACTGTTGTCATCATTCCTTCTTTTGCACCTTCAATAAAAGTATCATATACCTTTACCCCTTTTATCTGGCCATAGGAAAGAATAAATAATAATAAAAAAGGTATAACCAAAACCACTAGTATATACCTCCTTTTCCCTCAAAGATTCTACAGCAAATCAACCCCGTGATGATGGCAATAATAGAAACGATTATTGAAGGAAGGATAATTACACCCGGGTTATTGGAACCTAAAGAAGCTCTGATAGAGATAACTGTGGAAGGCATGATACATATAGGAGCGCTGTTTATAACGAGAAACCTGCACATAGCATTACTTGCGGTATTCTTGTTATTGTTTAACTTTTGCAGCTCTGAAATTGCTTTAAGTCCCATAGGAGTCGCAGCGTTACCAAGACCAAACATATTAGAAGTGATGTTCATAGTGATTGAACCTATTGCCTCACCTTCTTTGGGGATATCGTGAAATATTAATCTTATAATAGGGCCTATTAGTTTTCCCAATTTCTTAAGCATTCCTGATTTTTCCGCTACTTTAATAGTGCCGCACCAAAGCATCATACTGCCAAGCAAGCCTAAGGCTAATTCCAGAGATGATTTTAAAGAAGCAAATATTTCTTTGTTTAAAACCTCAAGATTTCCATTAGTAGCTGCTAATGCAATAGCTAAGGCAATCATAAAAAACCAAATCTTATTTATCAATTTAAAAACCCCGCTATAAACTTAATCAATTAAATTTATGACAGGGTTTTATTTTTAGTACTTTACAGAATCTAAACTTCATTATTTAATGAAATCAAATCTTGTATAGCTTAGATTTATTATATTTTATCAAATTAAACAAGATGTTTTTGTAATACTCCTACACCTTTGCCAAGTTCAACAGGTGCACCTGCTCTGTATAATGCTCTTTCTATAGTAGCGATTACAGATACCAAGTCATGTTTGTCAATATTGCCCATATGGCCTAATCTAAACATTTTACCTGCATAAGCTCCTAAACCACCGGCTACTACGATACCTTCCTCTGCTAATAATCCTCTGAATTTAGCATCATCTATTCCCTCAGGGTAGATTAGATTAGACAAAGTAGAAGCCCTGCAGTGTTCTTTTGCTAAGATTTTAAAGCCCAATGCTTCCAAAGCCGCTTGCATAGCATCAGCTACTTTTCTATGTCTATCATATCTGTTTTCTAAGCCTTCTTCTTTTATAATTCTAACAGATTCTTGTAATGCCCATATCATGTTCACCGCAGGTGTTGCATAATACTTAGATGGGTCTTTCATTACCGGTAACCATTTATCAAAATCAATATAGTATTCAGAAACAACTCCCAATTCTTTTCTTCTATCCATAGCTTTCTTGCTTGCCCATACCATGGTAAGTCCCGGTGCTACACCAAAAGCCTTCTGAGTTCCCGTTAATAATACATCTATACCCATTTCCTCCATGTATTCTGGCTCACCTGCAGTAGCACATACGCCGTCAACAATATATAAGGTCTCGGGGTGTTTTTTCATTAATTCGCCTATTTCTGATATAGGAGCACATACTCCAGTAGACGTATCTACATGTGTCACGGTAATAGCTGCATACTTCTTCTCTTTTAGTTTTTCTTCAATTTCCTCTACAGGTACTATCTCACCCCATTCACTCGAAAGTATGTCTGCATTTAAACCCTTTCTTTCACATAATTCGATAAAACGATCACCGAAAAATCCATGGGATACAATAAGCAAATTATCACCTTTTTTAAGTGTATTGGCTATAGCCATTTCCATTCCCATAGTGCCTGTCCCGGCTACGACAAAAACTTCACCGTTGCAGTCGAACATTGCTTTTAAATCTTCTACCAATTCTTTAAAATCCTTTACAAAGTCCGGATCCCCAAATGCAACGGTTTCCCTTCCCATTTGATCCTGAATAGACCTAACTACAGGTGTAGGTCCCGGTATCATTAATAATTTTCGTGTTTTCATTTAAATCGCCCCTTTAAAACTTTATGCTTTCTTCTAATTTTATGACTTCACTAGTTTATATTACAAATGCTTTTCTCAATATAGATTCTATTCCTTTTTTCTGATCATCATCTAAAGGAAGCAACGGTGATCGTACAGTTCCTCCTTTATATCCAAGCAAATCACAGGCATATTTAAGGCCTGCAATACCATAAGTACCGGTAACCGCTATATTTATTGGAAAAACCCTTTGGTATATTTCTCTTGCCTTTTCCCAATCGCCATCATCAAATGCTTCTTTTACTTCTGCACATTCATTTGGGTTGCAATTAGCAAGCGCTAATATCCCACCTTTTATCCCTAGTGTCAGAGCCGGATATAAAGCTGATGCAGTTCCAACCAAAAGGTTGAAATCTTCGGGTACAATCCTTTTAAAAGTAGCAAGTTGTGGCACATCTCCTAGACTGTCTTTCATGCCAATAATATTCGGGTGTCTTGATAGTACTTTCACAACCTCAGTTTTTATATTAATATGAGTAAATTTGGGTACATTATATATAAGTATGGGTATATCACTATCATCGGCAAGTTGTGTAAAATATTTTATTAAAGCCTCATTTGTCATTTTACCACCGTAGTAAAAGGGTGTCAGCACTAAAGCAGCATGAACACCAAGTGCCGCCGCTGCATTTGTAAGTCTTACCGTTTCCCTCAAGGACTCCATCCCGCTGCCTACAAGGATATGTCTACCAGGCTTTGCTGTAGAAACTGCAATTTTTATTAACTGCATTTTTTCCTCTTCTGTAAGGTATACAGTTTCGCTATTTGAGCCTAGTATCATGTAACCATCTAATCTATCCTCATTCCATTTTATAATATTAGCCTCAAAAGCATTATAATCAATATTCCCATTTCCCTTAAAGGGTGTTATAACTGGTGGCAAAATTCCTTCAATTAACATCCCCACCATAACCTACCTCCTTCTCTAATCTGTGTCAACAAAAAAACTTTAGAAATTCTAAGCCTTTAGATTGCAAATTTAATTGCCAACATATTCTACAAGTTATGTGATGCCTATATACTTTGATATCTTTCTCCCCTTAAGGGGAGTATTTTTTTTGCATTCTCTTATATCACTACCATTTCATTTACTGTTATATACCCATGGATTCTACGAGGATAATCTATAACTTTTGTGTACCGCTACAGCAAACGTATATACTCTACTCAACAATCCTTATCTCAGTACCACCCAAGGATGTAACTGCATCCAGAACTGAAAGAGTGTTATGTCTTTTGGCTATTTCCTGTATTTTCTATAAAGTTTGTTCCACACAGGCAGAGGTTCCCACATACACTATAGCAAATAATCTAATTTTATCTCGGTCTTCAAAGGCTTATTATAACTTTTCTGGTTCAGCTGCTACGTCCATTGGTGCTTCAACGGTTATTACATTTACACTAGGCCTACCTGCAAATTACCCAGACTCCTCCTCCAAGAACACCACATATACAAACTATTGCATTGTCACCCAGCTTAATCAGATTGATCATTACTGTTCTTTTTCCTGCCTGCTTGTACTGGACATTGGCAAGGCTAACAATTCTTTATCTGAAAAATATATCTCAACAATTCCATAGTTTCAATTGCAATTTCTGAGAACTTATGATACAAATGACCATATAATAATTGAGACATAGCATTTAAGGCTCTTAGTGATACCTCATGTCCTAGCCCTAAAAAATCCATATTTAGACATTAATTTTTTGTACCGAGCAGATCTTCTGTTATTTCTGTTAGAGTAGCCTTATTGCACTTTTCTTAATGGCAATTATTCTGGTTATTACCCAATAATCGTATTTTCCAATACTATATATTAAATTTGCTATGGGTTGCTATTTTATTTGCTTACGATATTTAATTTATAAACATGCCTATATATGCCTCGGCAAAGATTATCAGTAATATCACTATCAAGTCCATATTATTTGCACAACAATACGGTAACAATGACTCTTTAAAGCGATCATCATAGCTGAAATCATGCCTACCCTCTTCTCATTATCTTTTATTTCTTTCGGAATCTCGGTTTATCGTATACTCAACCCCTCTTAAGCATGGAATCATCTTTATTTAATACATTTCATGAATATGTACCTTAATTAGGCTTAAGTAACAGTATGTTTTGCCTTATAACATTTCAGTCACTATATCTACTAATAAAAAATATAAGAGTATTTGGACCTAGCTACTACTGAACCACAAACTTTTTGTAACGTCTTAATAACCTGGCAGCTTCTCGGTAGCATGGTAAATTCTATCAGCAGCTTTGGTCAATTCATCCATTGAAGTAGCGCAAGATAATCGCACATGGTGAGTGCCATGGCTTCCAAAAACGCTTCCAGGCACCACTGCTACCCCAGCTTCATGCAAAAGATAATTGGCATATTCATCTCCCGACATTCCTATCCCTCTTATCTTTGGAAAAACATAGAAAGTACCACCGGGATTCAAACAATTTAAACCTTTAGTACCATTTAGAGCCTCAACTAGAAAGTCCCGCCTTTTTTGAAATTCTTTTACCATGTACTTCATTGGTTCTTGCGTACCATTTAAAGCCGCTACCCCACCCCACTGTACCATGGTCGCAGTACTTGTTACATTAAAAGAATGCAATCTGTTCATAACATCAATAAGTTTTTGTGAAGCTGCAACATAGCCTAGACGCCAACCCGTCATGGCATAAGCTTTGGAGAAACCATTAAGCAAAACGGTTCTTTCTTTCATGCCTGGAAATTTGGCAATGCTATAATGTATATTGTCATCAAAAATGATTTCTCCATAGATTTCATCTGAAAGTACAAGCAAATCATGTTCCAAAGCCAGCTCCGCCACTTTACTCAATGTTTCCTTGGTTTGGACCCCTCCAGTAGGATTACTAGGATCTAAAATTACAATCATCTTTGTTCGCTTTGTTATTTTTTTCTTAACTTCGTCTATAGAAATTTGAAAGTTGTTTTCCTGTGAAACTGTATAGACTACAGGAATAGCTCCGTTTAAAACTGGTACATGAATATAATTCAACCAAGTAGGGTCAGGAATCAGTACCTCATCACCGGGATCAAGAAAACTTGTAAGAGCTATAAAGACACCTTCAGTAACACCGACAGTCGCAATAATTTCATCAACATTATAATGAATATTATGATCATGTAAAAGCTTGGAACAAATAGCCTGTCTTAGCTCAACGATACCTTTATTAGCCGTATAATGAGTCGACCCGCTTCTTGCCGCATCCACCATAGCATCAATAATATGAGGTGGGGTATTAAAATCTGGTTCGCCTAGAGCCAGACTAATAATGTCACGACCTTTTGTACGCAATAAATTGGCTTCATCAAACATTTTTCTAATACGGGAAGCAGGGATACCCCCCATTTTTTTCGATTGTATCATTAACTTCACCCCTTTTCCTTTTAGGTTATATGTGCGTATATATTTTAACAATAGGTTATAAATATTTTATCAAACTGAACCAGACATTCAAGGACTAGTCTTGGAACTCCCTAAGAATGCTAAATTGTCGATAGAAAAAATAAAAACAAAATAGTGCAACAGCACTCAGGACAATAAATAGTGGTCTTTGTAACAAAAACAAAACAGAACCCTCAGACTTAATTATTAATAAAGTTCTGCGTAAAGAAGACTCTAGGATAGGACCAAGAATAAAAGCTATAATCATTGGCACAAGAGGATATTCTAATTTGCTTAGTACATATCCTATTATCCCAAATACAATCATTGTTTTTACATCAAACATACTATGCCGAAAACCATATGAACCTGCAACTGCAGTTGCTAAAACACAAGGGAAAAGAATCCTTTTGGGGATACGTACAAAATAAGACGTTATACGTAAAAATAAGTGTCCAAATAGCATGTTAAATATATTACCTAATAGAAGGCCAGTATAAATTGCATAAATAGCTACTGGTACTTCACGAAAGATTAATGGACCAGGGGTAATTCCTTGCATTAAAAAAGCACCAAGTATGATAGCGGCGGTAACATCACCAGGTATACCAAATGCCAACAATGGAATCATATTGGCTCCGCATACGGCACTGTTGGACGATTCTGCAGCTGCTATCCCCTCAAGAGCCCCTTTGCCAAATAAACTGCGATTTTTAGAAGTGCGCTGCGCCTCACCATAGGATAAAAACGCCGCAACAGTGCCACCAAGCCCGGGTAATGCCCCAATAATTGTCCCAATTGCTGAGGATTTTATAAGTGTAGGAACACAAGCACAAAATTCGGCCCATGACACTTTATTATCCTCTGGGTTCTCAGAGATTGGGACTATACTTTCATGCATATCCGTCTTTGGTCCACTCATCTGAAGTAGTATTTCAGAAACAGCTAACAGCCCAATTAACATAGGCACTAGTTGAATACCGTCCAATAACTCCAAAGAGTTGAATATTAGTCTACTATGACCCTTTAACGGGTCCATGCCTATACAGGATACTAATAGACCAATTCCAGCGGTTATTATACCTTTTGAGATAGATTTTCCAGATACACCACCTATAAGTAGCAATGAAAAGGCTATCAATAATGTGTATTCTGGTGGCCCAAATTTAAGGGCAATACGTGCAAGCATACCTGCAACTAATACTAAACATATATCGCTAAAAACATCCCCAAATACCGAACTATACAAAGCCATCTTCAATGCTTTACCGGATTTACCCTGTTGAGCTAATGGGTAGCCATCAAGAACCGTTGCCGATGCAGCAGGTGTTCCTGGGGTTCGGATCAGAATAGCTGATATAGATCCACCAAAGAAGGAACCCTTAAGCATACCTAGTAACAACGGAACACTAATCCATATTGGTGTATAAAAAGTCAACGGAACTAATAATGCGATAGCCATAGCAGCCGTAAGACCAGGAATAGCACCAAGTATTAGCCCCGCACACACTCCACCAGCTACTGCTAATATACCCTTCCAGGTCAGGACGAGCAACATACCTTCTACAATACTTTTCAACATGTTCTACCCTCCGTTCAAATCTCAATTAATATTCTCTAAATAAAATAACACTAAATACATTTTTTACTTGTTTAACCTAAAAGTTTAAGTGTTACAAATCTTTTATATGTGCACTCAATTTAAATGCCTCCCTCTTGGTGATTGGATTCCGGGCGGACCAAAAGCAAAAATATCCTTCAATTAAGCGAGTGTCCGCCCAATATATACAGAACAGTTATCTATCAGTACAATTTCAACTAACTAAGAATCCCCGGGAATAACTAGCGTTACCTAGAATAATCCCATAATTCCGCTAGGAAATCTAACGTATAACAATTTTGAAAATGCAAAGTTAATAATTAAAGGCAATACAAGCGACACTATAACCACAATGTTAAGTCTTTTTTCATCTAAGAACAACATTAAACACATCATCACAAAAACAGTGGATGTAACAAAACCCAATAATTCAATTAATACAAAAGCATAGATAACAGTTGCAACAATCACTACTAAGGGTCTTCCGGTTACTGCCAAAGTATCTTTTATTTGTCCGGACTTCAGCTGATGTTTTTTCAAATCAATCCAATCCATTCCTTTCCAATTGATGATTATTTCAAAAAGGGAAGCTAAAATAATAATTATACTGGCAAGCTTGGGGAATGTGGTAGCTGTTACCCCATGTTCCCCAATTTCAACACGAATTTGCGTGGGTATTATTATCAAGAGAAATATTATACTTACCAAAAATATTACTGCATTAACAATGATATCTCTTTTAATGTTCAGATAAACCACTTCCTTTATTAGAGCGCTAAATTATTCAATCATACCAAGTTTTCTTAATTCTTCTCCCATATCAGCATAAGCACCTCTAACATAGTTACCAAATTCTTCAGCCCCTACATGGATGGGCAGAATATTAAGTTTCTCCATTTTCTGATAAAAATCATCCGATTCCACAACTTCCTTAATAGCGCTATTCAATTTATTTACTATATCCTGCGGTATCCCCTTAGGCCCAGCCACACCATAAAAACTCATTGGATGTAAAGGATAGCCGAGCTCTTTATACGTTGGAACATCTTCATATCCCTTAATATTTACCGGTCCACATTCCGCAAGTAATCTTACTTCCCCCGCTTCCAAAGGTCCGATATATTCAGCAACTATAGTTGCATCTACGTGCCCACCTAATAGAGCTGCCATACACTCCGCCCCACCTTGAAATGGTACGAAAGTAGCCTCAATACCTTGTTCTTTAAATACAGCTTCAGTCGCTATAGCCTGCGCTCCTTTGGCCGAGGCAGCAGACCATTTAAGTTTACCAGGATTATTTTTTGCCCAACTAATCATATCCTCCCATGTATCCCAAGGGCTATCTGCTTTTACAGCAACAGGTTGGTATACAGTGACATATTGAGATATATATTCAAAATCTTCTGCAGGGTCATAGCCAACATCTTCAAAGTAAGGCAAGACCGTATTTGTACTTACAACTGCTAATCCAAATGTATAACCATCAGGTTCAGCTTTTGCTATTGCATTTACTCCAGCCGCTCCTGCAGCACCAACTATGTTTTCCACTACGATAGGCACCCCTAGCTTCTTTTCAACCCCTTCTGCCAAAGCCCTAAGAGACAAGTCGCTCATACCACCAGCTGTGAATATGCTATTCCAGGTTATAGGTTTTTCCGGCCATGTATCAGCTTCTATCTTACTGTCAACATCTTGAGTTGCGCAACCATTAATAAATAATGCAAAGGCAACTAGTACTAACATTAATATTCCTTTTTTTGTTCTTTTCATAATTTGAGCCCTCCTTAAAAATTATAATAATAGAAGTCATCACACTGATGCTCTGTCCTATTATAGGAAAAGGAAGATTTATATAAAATCATTCCCCATTATATTAATGCAAATTCCCTCCCTTCTTTTGTAATAATCTTCTCCAGTACCTTCTGATTAAATAAAATACTTTAATCACCATAGCTGCAAATTAGATATATGTTTATTTGAATTTTACCTGTTAATCCCTCATCAAAACTAACTAAAACTATCTAAACCAATTTATATTGCTGCAATTTCTTGTGTTGCCTCCAAAAATGTATCAATATCTTCTATGCTATGACAGTGTAGTGGAGATACTCGGATTACACCTGGCAGGCTAAATGTTTCCATTGGTCTCATGGAATAGTAGGAATCTGCCATACGCTCAAAAACTATAATACCCCGTTTTGCATATTCATCAACTGCTTTGGGGCAACTTATATTTTTAAATCTCAAAGGAACAATCAAATCTTTGCAAGTGATATCCCCATTATAGAATAAAGGCTCAGCATTCGAGATATCCTTAAGTCCGCTAACACCATTGCCGCCGAATAATATCCGATGTAGTAACCCACGCTCATGTAGATGTATATGTTTCATCCCTGTTTCAAACAAACATCGCGGATTTTTATCTTTTGTAAAATGGTCGCCAATCCATGAAACATATTCAACAATACTGGAAACATCAGCATATTGAGCCTGAGCAATACTTCCTAATATCCAGTTGCTTTCATTTCCAGGTCTTAATACACGTTGATGTGGCAATAATGCAACACGATCAGAAACATAACTAAAACTATAACCCCGCTGACCAAAGTACTTATATGGTGCAATATTTGCACCATCAATCTTTAATTCTTCCACATCAAATACATCATGCGGTGCATGTTGTACAAAATCAACTATAATATATAGTTCCGGATTCACGGAGCGTGCACCTTTAATAATGGTATCCACATCAAATATGGAGCCCGTAATATTTGAAGCAGCCATAAAAACTAAAAGAACAGTGTCTTTGTCAATTAAATTACAAATAGCTTCTGGATCAATTCCGCCAGTTTGCAAATTGGCAGATGCAACACGAAGTTCTATGTCCATTTTCTTACAGTAATATTTTGCTGCATCAAATACCGACGGATGCTCAAGAACGGTTGTAACTATGTTTTTCCCAGGTACATTTTCTGCTATAGTACCCACCATGTTAAACATTCCTCGGGTGGCTGAAATTGTAGTATGGAGCTGACCAGATTTTGCGTTAAATATAATTCGTGCATTATTAAGACCTTTTTTTTCTATCCTTTTAAGATCAGTTGCACGATTATGACGCCGGCTGGCACAGTCTGGATAGGCACCGATTTCTGAAAATGTCTGCACTGACTGCTTAAGTCTTAGAGACCCACCCGCATTTTCGAAAAATATGCGTCGTCCATATCCCGGATCTGTATCCATATGCATAAACCTACTTTTAATTTCATATTGTAACTCATCAGAAAATAGCAATCCCTCTGGATAAAATTCCAAAATGTTTCCCTCCTTCATTTCTTCTACTAACATATGTTTTTTGTATAAATATTTACTTTTCTTTTTATCGCCATCTACCGAAATTATTCTTGTTTATCGGAAAATCTACACCCTTAGTTCCCCATTCTCTATTATTATTCGATCATCAACCGTAAGGGTAGGTTTTAGAATAATGGCATCAAGATGTAATGAACAATCAGATGTTCCCCCCCAAGCCAAGTTGTTTCCTATACCAAAGTGAACAGTACCATAAACCCCTTCATCCTCTAACATCAATCCACAAAGTCTGCAATCGGGATTTAATCCAATACCAATTTCGCCTATTCGGTAAACCCTTGGGTCATTGTAGGAAGCTAGTAAGCGTGCTAATTCTGCAGCTTGTGGACCACCCTTAATATCCGTGATTACACTTTTTTCAACAGTAAGCCAGATCTCATCACTAATAAGCCCTAATGATGGATAAGGAATACTACCATCGACTCGGATTATTCCATTTGCTGTACCCTCTATAGCACCTATATTTGCTTCAATATCTGGGGGACTTGCTAACTCCCCAGGTTTTGTACTTCGACCAGAAACTTCTCTCCCTGGGTTACCTTTTATGCTAGCGGTGAAGTTAGTCCCCCCTGGGGATACAATTTTTATTTTTTCGCCTTCAATACTCTTAGCCACCCGTTTAACAACTTTACCTGCTTCTATGAAGTCCGTAAATAAACCTCCACTTTCTAGCATGCTAAGGCGATAATCAGCCATGTTAACATCACGCTTGCCAGCTTCAATAGCACGTTTTCTGGCTTTCGTAGAAGAAAGAGAGTATTTGGTAACACGGAACATAACATCACAAGCCATCATGGCATCAGCAACAAGCTTAGTTGGCTCCTCACCATGCATTGAACGATCATCCATCATAATCATATTCTTATTCGATAAATCCCTTGCTGCATCCCATAAAACTCTTGCAATTTCACTACTTGTAGGGTCAGTTATAATCAATATCTCTTCGTCTTTCTTGCAACACCCACAAACATAAAGAAGTGTATTGCAAGCCTTTTCATATTTAGAATTCATAATATCTCCTCCCAACAATTCTCGCTTAGTATAGCTTTCAACATTAGTGACATACTTACAACTTGGTTTTCACCTCCTTTATTGCAATTATTATACATTATATTTATCTAGGTATATCGCGGACAAGCCATTATATAAAACTGGTAGGGAATATTTTTCACTCATTTATGGTAAAGTCCAAATCAAGTATAATGCATATAATACAACATCATCAAAAGAGCGTTTACCTAAATAACAATAGCATTTTTACTCAACTTCAACAATCAATTGTATTTCTACCGCCATATTGTTTGGCAAGACATTACTACCAATAACCATTCTCGCACCTTTACCCCGCTCACCTAAAATGTTCAATAATAGATGCGAAGCACCATCCATAACCTTAGCTTGATCAACAAAATTTGGAGTACTATTGACAAAGCCTAGTAGTGAAACCACCTGCACAATATTGTCCAAATTCCCTATTTCAATTTCTATTGAAGCTAAACAATTCAAGCAGGCAATCTGTGCTGCTTTGTATGCATCTTCCATTGTAAGGTCTTTACCAACTTTACCATGATACACTACCTTGCCATCTACCTTAGGCCCTTGACCTGAAGTAATAACAAAATTATCGAAACGCCTGGACAGAAGATAAATCCCAGCAGGTTTTAGAAACACTGGCATCTCGAACCCCAACTCAACTATCCGCTTTTTAACTATTGACATTTATCACATCACCTTAAACTAAAATATTACTGGTTAAATACACTTTCCGCCTACCTTAAAACTAATTCTAATTTGTTTACAGGCACGGTACCAATCTCCAGGGAATGAGTAGTTAAGATATTGGTATCCTTTAAACCACCTCCAGTAAGAATGGCAGCAACCTTGTGTTCGGGTTTTAGAATACCAGTAGACATGAGGCGTCTTGCAGCTGCCACAGAAATTGCGCCCGCAGGCTGTACAAACAGACCTTCCTTCCTAGCCAGCTCCAATTGGGCGGTCAGGATCTCCTTTTCAGAAATACTGACAACAGAAGCCCTACCTTCCTTAACCTTGTTCAAAACGCGGTTTCCGCTGGGTGGATAAGGATTAGAGATAGCAAAAGCTACAGTGTTTGGTTGACCAAAATGCTCTATTTTATTTTTACCTATTGCAACAGCTGTTGCAATAGGGCTACATCCGGCGGCCTGTACACCTATAACGATAGGTGCCCTTTTTATTAAACACATTGCCTCCATCTCCTCACAGGCCTTTATGACCGCAGCCATGTTGCCACCACTAGATACCGGCATGATAATAAAATCTAAGGATTCATAATTTAATTGATCGAAAATCTCATAGGCAATGGTTTTTTGTCCTTCAACTCGAAAAGGATTATCGGAACTTACAAAAAATATGTTATGTTCTTCACCTAAGGTTAGTGCATTATTGTACAGTTCGGAGTAATCCCCTACCCCCCTATACAAGGAAACTCCATATATAGCGATAGACCTAAGTTTCTCTTCAGGGATATTATCCTGAACAAATACATAGGCTGCTAAACCCGCTTTACTGGCATAGGCAGAAATAGAAGCCGCCATATTACCAGATGACACAGTACCAATACATTGAAAATCAAACTTAATGGCTGCTTGTATACCAAGAGATGTTCCCCGATCCTTAAAAGACCAGGTAGGATTAACAGTCTCATTCTTTAAATAAAACTCTTTAAGACCAATTTCATCCTTTAAGTAATTTGCTGACAATAAAGGTGTGCTGCCTTCTCCCAAAGACAATTCCGGCTTAAGTTTTGTTAATGGAAATATATTCATATTCCGGATAATAAAATTGGCTTCTTCGGCTATCCTAGCAGGTGGTTTAAGGCACTCATAGTGGACCTCTAAAGGTTCACCGCATTCGCATCTAGATTGGGGACCTAATTCTATTTTTTTTGAACATGAAACACATGATAAATAAGGCATTTTTAATCATCTCCTTTTAAATTAATATAAATGAAAAAACAAATTCACTTCTATTCCAATAAAGCAAAGACTTTTTCCAAGTATAACAATTTTCCTATTATTACTATTAGTTTGTAAATTGAAGGTAGTATTCCCACCAAATTCAAATTCCCAATACACGGATTTGAGATTAACCGCTAATGTATTATACTGTCTGAAGCACTATAACAGAGCCTGGGTCAAACACCCTTCCAAGTATAAAGTGTTTTTAATATGCACTATTTGAAGTTTCTCAGCCGTAATAGGACTAATAGTCTTAAAAAAACATCCTAACCCTTCCAAGTCATTTTCCTCATTTATTGATATATAGGTGCCGTTATAAATGAAAACATGTAGTTTAAATTCAAACTTCATAAAACAAGTTGCAAGACATAGATTCAGCTAATCGACTCAATTGCCATTTTTGTAGATATCCATTAGCATTGGTATTCATCCCCTTCCCACTAATTTTCTTACTTGTTTCATTAATAACCAGCATGTCAAAGTGTCAAAATGAAATTCGCATTATAAGCCCCTCTGCCTTTTTAGTAATTTTGATTCTTCCATAAAAACACCTCCAGTCAAGATAGCAAGCATTCATGTAGAAAAACTTTTTGTCCATAGCCGACACATTTGCTGTAACCGTTAATACATAAGCGCTGATATGAGCATTTAAGACACCTACATGTTTACCTAAGCCAATAGTCATTATCTTAAACAGGCCGCTATTTAATGTTTAAAGTCATTCGTTATATGGTACTATCTATAATTTAGGAGTGCCGCTATATGGTTATTACTTATATATGTTTGCAAAACTATCATTGATAAATTCAACATGTTTTCCTGCCATACGTTTTTCAGTAGAGCTAACATGGTCAGTACAATACGCCACAATATTCTTTGCAATCTGTTCCATAATTTCATCTTCAACATTTTTATGTTTTTTAGCTAATCTTGCAATTTCCAAAGCATCCTGTTGACGAATAACCACAATTCCATCTCTATCGCCCACAATGATATCACCAGGAAATACCACTTGTCCACCACAAGCAATCGGAACATTAATCTCACCAGGCCCATGCTTCCACGGACCCTGCGGAGTAACTCCAGATGCATATATCGGCATTGTTAGTTCCTGTGCGCCATTGAAATCGCGGATCGCCCCATCACAGACCCAACCAGCAATTCCTTTTCCCTGAGAATGCCTCATCATAATTTCACCTGCAAGTGATCTGTTGCTGCCATTTGCCCCATCCACAACAACGACATCACCCTTTTGTGCCATATCCAGCGCCAGATGAAACATCAGATTATCACCAGCTGGTACTTTAACGGTGATTGCGATTCCTAGAAGTTGAACAGCCTTGTCAGTATTACCAGACGAATATAGTCATGCATACAATACAGCCGATTCATTTCATCATTGATATTACTGGATGGAATTCCTCGAAATAGTTCAACTATTTCCCTTTCTGGTCTTTTTACTCCTCTAAATACTCTGTTGCCAATCGCACACATTTCTTTTACCCCTTTTCTAAAAATGTAAATCCCTAGCTATCCCCATATATTGTTAGCGCTTCCTCAATTCCTCTCCCTACATCTACTTTGAATCCTTGATTCATCAATGCATCTCCTAATGCTCCGAGCAATAGTATTACATTGTTTCTCCTTGAGGATTCACCCATAAGTCCTACTCTCCAAGCCTTGCCTTTAAAATCACCTAATCCACCACCAATTTCAATACCGTATTTATCAAGCAAATATTCTCTGACAGGGACATCTTTTACACCTTCCGGAATTCTTATAGCATTTAGTGTAGGAAGTCTATGTTCTTTATTTTTAACAACCATATCCAACCCCATTGCCTCAATACCTGCGATAAAAGCATCGGAATTTAACTGATGTCTTCTAAGCCTTTCATCCAAGCCTTCTTCATATACCATCAATAAGGCTTCCCTCAGCCCATAGATCATATTTATAGGTGCTGTATGATGGTATGCTCTTTCTTTCCCCCAATAATCTTTTATCATACTCAAATCCAAATACCAGCTGCTAACCTTTGTTTTTCTATTTGTTATAGCTTTTAATGCCTTTTCATTCATGGTTACCGGTGAAAGTCCGGGAGGGCAACTTAGTGCCTTTTGAGTACCGCTATAGCAAGCATCAATCCCCCATTCATCTATTTCCAGTTCAACTCCACCTAAAGAAGTAACGGCATCTACCACAAAAAGGGCATCATTTTCTTCTGCTAGATGAGAAATCTCTATTAAAGGTTGTTTAACTCCTGTAGAAGTCTCTGCATGTACTATTGCAACTAATTTAATATTTTTATTCATTTTGAAAGCCTCTTTAACTTTATCTATGTCAATAGCTTCACCGTATGGGGCTTCTACACTTATAATCTTTGCACCAAATCTTTTTGCCATTTCTCTAATTCTTTCTCCAAAAACACCACATACACATATGATGACTTGGTCTCCCGGCTCAATTAAATTCACCATAACTGTTTCCATTCCTGCGCTTCCCGTACCTGACATGGGTAAAGTTAGGTAGTTTTTTGTTTTAAAAACATATCTAAGCAATTCCATCGTTTCATTTGCTATCTCTAAAAATTTGTGATCTAAATGCCCATACAAAGGTTTCGACATAGCATTTAAAACTCTTGGTGATACCTCTACTGGCCCGGGCCCTAAAAGTAGCCTATAATCCGGGGATAACTGCTCATACTGTTTTTTCATTCCAAGACTCCTTTACTTTAATATGATTTACTCTAGGTAAATTCACATTTCCTTTTATTAAATGGTATTCTACACTCATTTTAAAAATCCTTCTTTTATTATAAATAATTTTATAAATATTTTATTGCATGTTTTGCAATAAAATGAATGTCCTCCATTCAGTTCCTCTTATGCATATAATTGGATTGTCAGCAAGGGTGCAAAATTATATATTATATTATATTATATTTACCATTAGTAAACTGTCTTTTGTTCTTTTTGATTAAAATTTCATTATATCTAATAAAATCCCTCTATTTAGCGATTATAATAGTGGAAATACAATATGAGGTTTTAATAAAGATAAAACCTTTATAATAGCTTTCTTTAACTCTATTAATTTATCTAGGTTTTCATACTTTTTGTTTGACATATTGACCTATGGTATAATATGACTTAATAAGATAATTTTTAGGGAGATGAAGATTTGACTGAAATTAATAATACAAAAACAATAGGATCCGTCATAAAGGCAGTTGAAGTTTTAAGATTGCTATCAACATCCGAAACCGGATTAGGGGTTACTGAGATTAGTAATAACCTAAATTATGGTGTTAGTGCAACTTATCATTTGTTAAATACCTTAAGACTTTGCAATATTATAGAGCAGGACAAGGATACAAAAAAATACAGAATTGGTTTTGAATTGTTTAGAATCAGCAGCATAGCCAAAAATCAAAATAGCCTTGCAAATATAGCACAAGTTCACTTAGATAAGCTTAAAGAGGCAGTAGGGGAAACTAGTAATTTGGTAACTTTGGATGATAACAACATCGTCTATATCGCCCAATCAGAAAGTTCCAATCTTCTCAAAATGTTTACACAGTTAGGTGCTAGAGTACCCTTTTATTGTACAGGAGCCGGGAAGGTATTGTTAGCATATCAAACTAAAGAGGTTCAAAATTATATTTTAGATAAAACAGACTTAACAAAATATACTAAAAATACTTTGACCACCAAAGAAGAATTAATCAATGAGTTTAAGATAATTAAAATACAAGGGTATGCATTGGACAATGAGGAACGAGAATTAGGAGTAACTTGTATAGCAGCACCGATTTTTGATTGCTATAATGAAGTTGTAGCTTCCATTAGTGTATCAGGCCCTACTTCAAGGTTAAAAGAAAAGGGTTTAAAAGCAATTATAAATCATGTTATCCGTACTTCTGAAGAATTATCTTTTAAATTAGGTTATATAAAAAAATAATTTTGCTTCATAACTATAAAAAAGACTTTTCTAAATATTCTCCAATGCTTTGATTATTGATAACTAAGTCAAAATAGCTATCCATCATAGTAGGTTCCATATTTATTATGGCCAGCTTTGCTCCGTTTTCTTTTGCTATTAGGGGGTATTGATTAGCGGGAGATACAGATAATGAGGAGCCTAATACTATAAATAAATCTGCTTTCATCGTCTCTTGATAAGCGTTGTCCATAGCGTCTTGAGGTAAACTTTCTCCAAAAAGTACCACTGCCGGTCGGATGAAACCGCCGCAGCTGCATTTAGCGCCTCCTTCATCCATATATTTTTCACATGGATAGACTTTGCCGCAACTTAAACAATACAGTTCATAGATATTTCCATGGAGCTCTATTATGTTTTCAGACCCTGCGTCCTTGTGATAACCATCAACATTTTGTGTGATTATGCTTTTTACTTTTCCGACCTTCTCCAAATCGGCTAGCACATAATGGCCTTTGTGGGGTTTATATTTTAATAAATTTTCTATCCTCATGCGATAAAATTCTGCAAATTCATTTTTATTATTATACAATGCATTTACACTGGCATACCTCGATGGATCCTTCATTTTCCATAGACCTTTTGCAGCAGAACGAAAATCCGGCAATCCGCTTTCCGTTGACATTCCCGCTCCGGTAAAAACCACTGTATAATTAGACTTTTCTATCATTTTTTTTAACAAAATATCTCCTCCATATTTTAAAATTTGCGCCATATTTTCAAAGTTCTTCATTAACGTTCTGAATGATAATATCGTTACCGCTTGGCTACCAAGGCGATCACAGACCGCCCCTACACTTGTCGTCTCATGTTCCAACGCCCGAAGATTCTTCGTCGCTATGCACAGCCAGTACCCCCCCATACTGTTAGGGTCATTCCTTTGGGATCAGGATCCTTCAGCTAAAACCTCAGGATGACGGTGTGGGGGTGTTTACCGCCGGAAGTTCCTCTACATCCTTTAACTTACGTTCAATGAGCCTTGTTTTCTTGCTTGCACTATCGATTTCTTCACTGGCTGCACGTAGTTTTTTCTGAGTATTATCCAATAAATCTCCAAATTTGGTAAATTCCTTTTTAATGACTCCCAGCAGATTCCATATCTCGCCGGACCTTTTTTCTATTGCCAATGTTCTAAATCCCATCGATAGGCTATTTAGAAAAGCAACAATAGTAGAAGGTCCGGTAATAATAATCCTATACTTTTCTTGTAAATCTTCCAAAAGTCCCGGTCTTTTAACTACTTCCGCGTAGAGGCTTTCCACCGGCAGAAACATTATTGCAAAGTCAGTGGTGCGTGGTGGATTTATATATTTATCGCTAATTTTTTTTGCTTCACTTTTTATACTGGTTTCAAGCTCTTTTGAAGCTGCTTCTATTAATGCCGAGTCTCCTTGCTCCGATGCCTCCGTAAGCCTTTGAAAACTCCTTAAAGGAAACTTCGCATCAATTGGTAAAAGCACTTCCTCCCCATTTCCTCCCCTCCCCGGGAGACGTATTGCAAACTCAACACTTTCTCGAGTGTTTTCTTTAGTTGCAATATTTGTCCCATATTGTTCCGGTGCTAATATTTGCTCCAGAATATTTCCTAATTGGATCTCTCCCCATATACCGCGGGTTTTTACATTGGATAATACTTTCTTTAAATCCCCAACTCCCGAGGCTAAATTTTGCATTTCTCCCAGTCCTTTGTGCACTTGTTCTAACCTGTCGCTCACCAGCTTAAAGGACTCCCCCAGTCTTTTTTCAAGGGTATTATGTAGTTTTTCTTCCACAGTTGCTCTTATAGTCTCAAGCTTTTGATTATTATCTTCTCTAATTCCTTTCAGCTTGTCCTCGACGGAACTTCTTATAGCCTCCAATCTCTTTTCATTGCTATCCGTGAGCATTATCATTCTTTTATCTATGGAATCGGACTGGAGTTGCTGTGACCTGGACATTTCACTGATACTTGAAGTTAAAGACTCAGTCAAATTCCGCAATGAATTTGCTGTCTCTATCCTGCTTTTTGCCATTTCATCTCTTAGAGTTTGCTCATTTTTATTCGTAGTTTTCTCTAAATAATCCACTTTGTTTTCAAGTCCCGCAACTTTTTGGTTCAAATCCCGGTGTCTTTTTGTTATGTTTTGTCTTAAAAACATTACAATGATTAAACCAACTAAACCCACTATAAATGTCCCTATACTAAAAATAAGAGTATAATCCATCTTATTCTCCTTACTTTTCAAAATTTATAACTCCCTATCCAACTACAATTTCTGCAGTGCTTCCCGTTATATCCGAAAATATTTCAATTCTTGTTCTTATTCTTTCTCTTAATTCAGGCACATGGGATATTACCCCCACGAATTTGCCGGATTCTTGAAGTTCCAATAGACATTCTATTGATTTTTCTAAAGACTCGGAATCCAGAGTTCCAAAGCCCTCGTCAATTAGCATGGTATCAATGCTTACTCCACCGGATGATGATTGGACTACATCGGACAGACCAAGGGCT
>JALNWH010000023.1 GCA_023230985.1 Bacillota bacterium | reverse complement strand
TGAAAACAACGTATCTAAATTAAAAAAGACAGGTGTTCTCAAACGCATCGGCTCCCCCAAAGGCGGTCATTGGGAAGTTCTTGATAAATAATCCGACTATATTAAACGAACTGTCTGGAGTGAATAAATTTCTCGCAGATAAACGCAGATAAAATCCCCGCAAATCTGCGCAGAAAATCAGCGTATATCAGCGAGAAATAAATCCGTGTTAATCAGTTTGATCCGCGTCATCCGCGTTCCATTAAAACATCAATAAACCATGAAAGGAATCATCCTCGCCGGCGGTGCCGGTACCCGCTTACACCCCATTACCAAAGTCGTATCCAAGCAACTACTGCCTATTTACGACAAGCCTATGATCTACTATCCACTTTCGGTGCTTATGTTGGCAGGAATACGCGACATACTCATCATTTCTACCCCATACGACCTCCCCAACTTTGAGAGACTTTTTGGGGATGGCAGCCAACTGGGTTTAAAATTCACATACAAAGAACAGCCCTCACCAGATGGGCTGGCACAGGCTTTTATCCTGGGCGAAGAATTCATTCGCAATGATGATGTTTGTCTGGTGCTGGGTGACAACATCTTTTATGGTGCCGGTCTCCAAAACATATTGGCAAAAAGCGTTGAAACAGTCAAAGAAGAAAACAAAGCGGTTGTCTTTGGTTACTATGTGGAAGACCCTGAACGCTATGGCGTGGCAGAAGTTGACAAAGAAGGTAATGTGTTAAGCATTGAAGAAAAACCACAACAACCCAAAAGTAATTATGCAGTGGTTGGATTGTACTTCTATCCCAACTCCGTGGTGGAAATTGCAAAAAATGTAAAGCCTTCTCATCGTGGGGAACTAGAGATTACTTCTGTAAACCATGAATACCTTGTACGGAAACAGCTAAAACTCCAAACCCTTAGCCGTGGATTTGCCTGGTTAGATACCGGTACGCACGAAGCGATGAGCGAGGCTACAGAGTTTGTGAAAGCTGTTGAAAAACGAACAGGTTTAAAAATTGCCTGCATTGAGGAGATTGCTTACAAAATGAATTACGTTGACAAGGCTTCTTTAGATCTATTAATATTGGAACAAGGGAAAAGTTCTTACGGTGTCTATTTAAAAAAAATGTAAATAATGAAAACAGCAGTAATTACTGGTATTACAGGACAAGATGGAGCATACCTCGCTGAATATCTTTTAAGAAAAGGCTACAAAGTTGTCGGTCTCAAAAGAAGAAGTTCTATTTTCAATACAGCAAGAATTGACCACCTTTTCACTAAAAATCGAGAAGAAAAATCAAACTTCTCATATGCATATGCAGATTTGACAGATTCCACCAATTTAATAAGGCTCATTAAAGAAATTGAACCTGATGAAATTTATAATTTGGCTGCCATGAGCCATGTAAAGGTGAGTTTTGATACGCCTGAATATACTGCCAATGCGGATGGAATTGGAACTCTCAGAATACTTGAGGCAGTTAGAATACTTGGCATGGAAAAGAAAACAAGAATTTATCAAGCCTCAACATCTGAACTCTATGGCAAAGTGCAGGAAATTCCACAAAAAGAAACCACTCCTTTTTATCCAAGAAGCCCCTATGGGGTTGCAAAGCTTTATGCTTACTGGATTACTGTAAATTATCGTGAAGCATATGGTATGCATGCAAGTAATGGTATTCTGTTTAATCATGAATCACCCTTACGAGGTGAAACTTTTGTTACCAGAAAAATCACTCGTGCCGCCGCCAATATTGCTTTAGGTTTTCAGCGTTCACTTTTCCTCGGAAACCTTGATTCGAAACGTGACTGGGGTCATGCTAAAGATTATGTGAAAGCAATGTACCTAATGCTACAACAAGATAAGCCAGATGATTATGTTATTGCAACTGGGGTTACTACACCTGTAAGAGAATTTGTAAATAAGACCTTTGCTTATCTAGGAATAGAAATGGACTATAAAGGTAAGGGTAAAAATGAAATTGGGTTTATTAAAAGTTTTGAAAAGTCAAAGCTTGAAGACTTAATTGAGAAGAAAGTGGATTATATTCGTGAGGGAATGGAATTGGTAAAAATAGATCCATTCTATTTTCGCCCTACAGAGGTTGATCTTTTAGTTGGTGATAATAACAAAGCAAAAACAGTGCTTGGATGGGAACCAAAGTACAATTTAGATATGCTGGTTGAAGATATGATTTCGTCTGATGTAAACCTTATGATGAAAGATGATTTTCTTAAAAAAGGGGGATTTAAAATTTTACCACAAATTGAAGATATTTTATAATTATAGAAACTATGTCGTATAAAGATTTTGAAATTACGAAATCAGCTATTATTCCTGATATTCTCACAATTAAACCATCAATAAGTTGGGATTTGCGAGGGAATATTTTCTCAAGCTATAATGCTGATTTTTATAATAATTTTCTCCCAAGAGTTCTTGATTTTAAACATGACAAGTTTGCTCTAAACAAACATAATGTTTTGAGAGGATTACACGGTGATCATAAAACTTGGAAATTGGTTTCGTGTGCTTTTGGAGAAATTTATGAGGTTGTGGTTGACTTACGTCCTGAATCTCCAACATTTAAAAAGTGGGATGCTTTCGAACTAAAAGCTGATGAATATACTCAAGTTTTGATACCTCCGGGATTTGTAAATGGTTATTATGTGAAATCTGAGAAAGCGTTATTTCATTATAAATTAGCTTATGATGGAGAATATATAGATGCTGGTGAACAAATGACATTTCGCTGGGATGATCCTCAATTTGAAATTAAATGGCCTTGTATTAATCCCATTTTACAAGCCAGAGATGATATTAAATAATAAGAATAATTATATGACTAATAAAAATAATCCAAATTTAGCAATTAATGGGGGTGTCCCCGTTTCTGTGGAGCCAATATTGATTCATAAGCCGTATCTTGATGAATCAGATTTTAAAGCTGTTGAAGCTGCAACCCGTTCCACTTTTGTTTCAGGTGATGGGCCTGCTTGTAGAGAGTTTGAACACAAACTTGCTAATTATATTGGGGTTAAACATGCTTTATATGTAAATTCTGCCACATCAGCACTTGAATTAGCATTTAGAGTTAAAAACTTTCCAAAAGGCTCTGAAGTTATTGTGCCTAACTTTACATATACATCAACAGCAATTGCCGCAGCCTATAATGATTTAAAGATTGTTTTAGCTGATGTTTATCCTGACAATGGCAGCCTTGATGTGTCTAAATTGGAAAGTTATATTACGAAAAAAACTGTTGCAATAGCGGCAGTTGATTATGGTGGTATTCCTGCTGAGATGGATGAAATTCTGATAATTGCAGAAAAATATAAACTCTATGTAGTTCATGATACTGCTCAATCTATAGGATCGGTTTATAAAGGAAAAAAAGTGGGTAATATTGCTCATGTGTCTACTTTTAGTTTTCATGGAACAAAAAATCTTACCTCCGGAGAAGGCGGTGCCTTAACTACTAATGATGATGCAATTGCTGAAAGGGTTAAGATTCTAAGAGAAAAAGGTACAGATAAGTATTCTTTTCTAACTGATAATGTTACTAGGGGATATTACGAATATGTTGATATTGGCAATTCTTATGTTCAAAGTAATATTCTTGGAGCTCTTGGTATTACTCAATTGATGAAATTAGATTGGATGAACAAAAGAAGAAAAGAAATTGCTGAGAGATACAAGAAAGAAATGGGTGGTATAGAAGGCTTGGATTTTATGAGAATTACCGAAGGTGCTGAACACAACTGGCATCTTTTTGGAATCCTTGTTCCTGCCGAAGAAAAATATTGGATTATGGATGCATTAAGAGCCGAAGGAGTTATGGCCAACGTCCATTATACTCCTTTACATCGAAATAAATTTTATAGCGGATTGACAACAGACGAAGAATCACCAGGCTCCATGGAGTTTTTCTCAAGACTTTTAAGGCTGCCGATCTATCCATCACTTACTAATGATGAGGTTGAAAAAGTCATTGTTGCTGTAAAGAAAGTTTTTGGACTGTAAGATGAAAAAATCAATACTAATTTTTGGAGCTGGAATAAACCAGCTTGAACTTATAAAAGAGGGTAATTTGCTAGGAATAGAAACTATTGTGATTGACCCTTCTGTAAACCCACCCGGAAAAGAATTTGCATCGCATTATTATCAAGTTGAAGGAAATGATTATGATACAACAAAAGCAATTGCACTTAAGCATGATGTGAATGGTATTGTAACTGGACAAATGGAGAAACCAATGCGTCTTATGGCCAAACTTGCAAAAGAAATGGGTTATATTTTTCATAGTCCAGAGGTGGTTGAAACTTCCCTCAATAAGGTTTTGATGAAAAACGCTTTCAATAGGTTTAATATCCCTTGTGCTAAAGGTGTGGTGTTTACAAACTCGGAAAAAATTACAGCGGATAAACTTAAAGAGTATAATTACCCTTTAATTATTAAGCCAGCAGATGCCTTCTCAAGTAAAGGTGTGATGAAGGCATTTTCCTTCGATGAATTGAAAAAATACGAGGAAGAAACTAGATCGTTCTCATCTACTGCAACAATCATTGTAGAAGAGTTTCTTGAGGGAAAGGAATTAAGCGTTGAATCCATTACTTACAAAGGAGTAACAACAGTTATTCAATTAACAGAAAAATTCATAACCCCTTACCCAAATACTGTTGAATTGGCTCATCTACAGCCTGCAAGAATATCCATAGAAGAAAGAGATGAAATTGAACTTTTAGTAAAAAAAGCTATAAGAGCTATCGGAATTGACAATTCTGCATCCCATGCTGAAGTAATGATAACGGATAATGGTTCAAAAATGATTGAAATTGGAGCAAGGTTAGGTGGAGATTTTATTTCTTCTTATTTGACAAAAGCTTCAACAGGAGTAAGCATGGATAAGGCTGCTGTTCAGGTTGCTTTAGGAATTGCCCCCACTTTATTAAAAACAATTTCTAAAATAAGCTTGATTAAATACTTTCAACTTGAACAAAACAAAGTAGTTGCGGATATAGATGAAAATTTTTATGGGGTTGAATTCCCAAATCTATATTTTCATGAGCTTTTTATTAATATAGGTCAGAAAGTAAAGCATATAAAATCTAGTTCTGATAGAAATGGTTGCATAATTATTAATGGATCCTCTTACGATGATGTTTTTGTAAAAGCAGATCAATATATAAATCATTTAATCGGGATGGTAACTGTAAAATAATAATTACTATGGACAATATAATTGGGGGAGAAATAGATATATCGCTTGATTCATTTAATAGCAACGAAAATTATTCGTTTTATGATAGATTATTGTTTTATGATAGTGGTAGAACCGCGCTATCTGTAGTTCTTTCTAATAATTACATTTCTAATCACAAATTTCTTCTACCCATATATTCTTGCGAAAGTATCATAAAGCCATTTAAGGAGTTAAATGTTCATTTCGATTATTATGATATTAATTTAAACCTTGATTTGGATTTGGAAATAATTCAGACACGCATGCATCAAGAAGAATTTACTGCAATATTGATCATTGACTATTTTGGTTTTACTTTTGATAAAAACGTGATTTCTAAACTTAAAAATTTTGGTTTATTTGTTATTGAAGATATTAGTCACCTTAGTGTCATTCCCTTATTATTCAATAAGTATAAAAGTCTTTCGGATATTATTTTTGGCAGTTTAAGAAAAAACCTACCTGTTGCTGATGGCGGTTTTATAGTAAAGAACAGTAATTTTAGTTTTCAACAAATTGAACCTGAATACACTTTGCATTCAATGTTTAAACTATCTAGTAAGATATTGCGAGGTATTTATTCTGAAAGCAACATAAGAAATGATGATTTTGAAGAAACTTATTTAAAACTCAGCGCCAAGGCTGAGCATCTTTTAGACTTATCTGATTCAAATTTGAAAGGAATGAGTAATTGGTCTTTGAATCTTCTCAAAAGACTGGATTTATTGAAAATATATGAAAAACGAAGACTTAATTTTAAAATGCTGCTAATCTTATTTATTGATAATGAACTAATTGACATTCCATTAATTAATAAAGATATAGATTCCCATCCTGAATACATGCCCTATTTATTTCCAATTATGGTAAACAAAAAAAATAAATTAATTCGTGAAACATTAAAAAGCAACTCAATTTATACATCAATCATATGGGAATCATTTGATAAAAAACGCATAGAAAATTACCCAAATTCTAAATACATTTCAGAAAACATTTTATGTCTACCTGTTGATGATAGATACGGTAGTTCAGATATGATGTTCCTATTTAAAAAGATTCGTTCATTATTATAATTCAAAATATGGCTAAAGTTTTTGTTAAAATCTCAAATGGGTTAGGTAATGCTATGTTTCAATATGCGTTGGGTAGAAAAATTTCTCTTCAACATAAAATGCAATTAAAATTAGATTTTAGCGAATATTCTTTTGGAGAGAATATTAATCATCAAGGAATAGAAAATAATCTAGTATATTTTGATATTGCAGGGGAGAAATCTTCCTTTGATGAAATTCAGCCGTTCCTCAGCCAAAACATTAAGCCTAAATTTTATTTGAAATGTTTCATCTCGTATTCTGGATTGTTGTCTGATGATATATGCGTGTATATTCAAAATACTACATATCCTGAAACGAATTATTCTAAATGCTATTCTGATAGTATTAATAAACGCGGCTTGATAAACATTGTTAATATTTGGCATGGAACTTATGAACTGGAGATAAGAAATAGTCATACACTGCTATTTAAGTCCCAGATTTTGATTGATAAAAACAAAATGATTCGGGTTGGAATAAACGAATCAAAAATGGGTTTTTTAGAACGTATAAATACTAAAGACAGGCTCGAACTAAAAATATCAAATCTTTTATATAAGATTCGAAAAAAGATTTATCCTAAACTAAAAAAAGTGTTTTGGAATAAATATCCAATATTAACTGATGTAGCTTTTGATGTAAAACAAAACTCGCGAATTTTTAGAAAGGATATTTTTCTTGATGGTTATTGGATGAATTATAGAATTTTTGATGACATTAAAACTGTTCTCAAAGTTGATTTAGAAATTTCGGATGCATTAAAAAATAACAAGTATCTGGAAATATTGAATGAAATTAGAAAATCAAAGAATTCCGTTGGTATACATATACGGAGAGGCTATTTGAAATATAAAGTTTCTGCTCCAGTTTTTGGTGTAATGCCCATATCTTATTATATGAATGGAATTAATGCTATAGCAAAGCAATATCCTGATATATCAATTTTTGTTTTTGCTGATGACATTAAATGGGCTAAAGAAAACCTGAAAACGAAATATCCTATTTCATTTATTGAACACTATCCCGAACTTATTGATGCACATGATTTTGAACTTTTAAAAAAATGTAAGCATAAAATTATTGCAAATAGCACTTTTAGCTGGTGGGCTGCTTATCTATCTGAACCAGATGGTATTATTATCGCGCCAAAAAGATGGTTCAAAAATGATGAATTTCAGACCCATTATGAAACAAGTGGAAATATGAAAATAGCAAACTGGTTATATATATAAGAATGGAATCTAATCTCCGCTTTAAATCATTTCAAGGTGCTATATGGAAAACAGTTGAAAGACTTGGGAGTCAATTAGTGTTATTTATTATTGGTATAATTTTAGCCAGAATTCTTTCTCCGGCTGAATTTGGTCTGATTGGATTATTAGCTCTTTTTATTGCTGTTGCGCAAGAATTTGTAGATAGTGGGTTTAGTACTTCGCTTATTCGGAATAAGGATGCTAAGGATATTGACTTCACAACAATATTTTGGTTTAATTTAACGGTTTCAGTTATCGTATATCTTATTTTGTTCTCATTTGCAGGCTTTATCGC
The DNA here is from genome assembly GCA_023230985.1 of Bacillota bacterium. Classification (GTDB taxonomy): domain Bacteria; phylum Bacillota; class Clostridia; order Lutisporales; family Lutisporaceae; genus JAAYKT01. Next base: position 13,875 of record JALNWH010000023.1, on the reverse strand, counting down.
TTCCTTTTATGATGAACCCATTCTTAAGAACCTGACAAGGGTTTTGACAATTAATTTAATTATTAACGCACTGGGCTCAACGCAAAGAATTCATTACATACGAAAGATTGACTTTAAAACGCAGGCAAAAGTTAATTTATTTGCAATTATCATAGGAGGTGTTGTAGGAATTGCAATGGCGCTAAATGGATTTGGAGTTTGGGCTTTGGTTGGGAAAAATCTTACACAAACTATTATAATAAATGGCTTGTTTTGGTTCTATAGTTCTTGGTATCCTACATTTGACTTTTCTATTGCTGCTTTTAAAGAGAATTTTAAGTTTGGATCAAAACTATTAATGTCAGGATTGTTGTCATCAGTAACAAATCATTTTTATAGTTTAATAATAGGTAAAGCTTTTTCTCCTGAAAGTTTGGGCTATTATAATCGCGCCAAACAATTTCAGGAATTACCTGTGGCTACAATACAGGGTGTGGGTATCAATGTTTTATTTCCAGTAATGAGCAAAGTACAAGATGATATCCAAAAATTAAAATTTGGCTACAGAACTTTTTTGAAAATCATAACGTATCTGTTAACCCCCGTTATGTTCGCTATAATTATTTTGGCGGAACCCATTGTTCTGATATTGCTTACGGATAAATGGCTTCCAGTTGTACCTATGTTACAAATTTTGGCTATCAATGGAATGTTAACACCTTTTCACTCCATTAATGTTAATGTTCTTTTAGTAAAGGGCAGGTCTGACTTAGTTTTATATCTTGATATCATGAAAATTATTGCCATGTTTATTAATGTGGCGATTAGTGTGCAGATTGGTGTTTTAGCTTTGGTTTGGGGCATTGTTATACAATCAGTCATTTTTCTTTTTATAAACATACACTTTTCTTATAAAGTATTTAAATATAATTTATTGGAGCAGCTTAATGATGTTAAAACTACCTTTTTTGTTTCTTTTATTTTATTCGTGAGCATGTTTTTATTAAGCAACCTGTTTGAGAATAATTTATATACGATGGTTTTAACATTAGTTGGTGGGAGTGTTTTATATCTCTCAATTGGCTATTTTTTCAAGCTCAATGAGTTTTTAGAAATAAAGAGATTAATATTTAGTCTTTTATCAAAACGAAAATAATTCAACAAGCTTAGCTTTAAACAATATTTCATGAATAACAATAAAATATTGGTTACTCAACCTGTAATGCCATCTTTACATGAGTTCATCCCTTACCTTGAAAAAATTTGGGAAAGCAAATGGCTTACCAATAATGGTCAATTTCACCAACAACTTGAAAGTGAGTTAGCGGATTATTTAGGAGTAAAATATGTTTCCCTTTTTGCAAATGGAACTTTAGCTCTGTTAACTGCCCTTCAGACTTTGAAGATTTCGGGCGAGGTAATAACCACTCCATACAGCTTTGTTGCTACAACTAATGCTTTATGGTGGAACAATTTAAAACCTGTTTTTGTGGACATTGATCCTGATTATCATAATCTTGATCCTGAAAAGATTGCTGCTGCGATAACACCAAATACAACTGCAATCATGCCCGTTCATGTTTATGGAAATCCAGCCAATGTGGAAAGAATTCAGGAAATTGCAGATATCTATGGATTAAAAGTTATTTATGATGCGGCCCATGCTTTTGGGGTAAATTATAAAGGCACATCTGTTTTGAATTATGGCGATTTATCAATTCTCAGTTTTCATGCAACCAAAGTTTTTAATACTTTTGAGGGTGGTGCTATTATTTCACATGACGAAAAAACTAAGAAAAGAATTGACTATCTTAAGAATTTTGGATTTGCAGATGAAGTTACAGTTACTGCCCCAGGAATAAATTCGAAAATGAATGAAGTACAAGCCGCATTTGGACTTTTGCAATTAAAAGGGTTAAATACAAATATCGAAAAACGTAAAGCAATCGCAGAACAATATAATGAGGGTCTTAAAGGGATAAAAGGCATTAAACTCTTTAATGAATTCCCAGGTACCAAGGATTATAATTATGCTTATTACCCAATCTTTATAGATGAAAGGGAATACGGAAAATCACGCGATGAATTGTATTTTCATTTAAAAGAAAATGGAATTTTTGGGAGAAGATATTTCTATCCTTTGATAAGTAATTTTCCTATTTATAAAGGGTTAGAATCATCTAATATTGGAAATTTGGAAATTGCAAATATAACCGCTAAGAAAGTCATTTGTCTACCCATTTATCCAGACCTTGCGAGTTTTGAAATAGATAGAATAATTAAATTATTGGAGACACAATGAAATATTTTGTTATAACGGATAATAGAGCACTTTATCTTAGATTTAAAGACCTGTTAGAAAATAAGAATATCCTTAATTCTTTTGATTTTTACTGTAGTCCTAAGAATAAACAATTGATATCTCATGGTCTAGAAAGCATTGACATAAAGGATTGTTATAATGACTTCATCAATAGGTATTCCATTGGTTTTTCGATTCATTCAAAACAAATGTTTCCCAAAGTACTTGTTGAATCAATACCTTGCATAAATGTGCATCCAGGGTACAATCCATACAATAGAGGCTGGTACCCGCAGGTGTTCGCAATTATTAATAATGAGAAAATTGGTGCAACGTTACATTTTATGGATGCAGAGTTGGATAATGGTAAAATAATTGATAGAGTGTTGGTTGAGCATAAATTGTCAGACACCTCTGAGAGTTTATATTTTCGTATATTAGATGCTGAAATAAATTTACTAGAAAAAAATATTGACAATATTCTTGACTTTACAGCCGCTTCCTATGATCCTGAATTTAAAGGCAAACTGTATTTAAAAAAACATTTTGAAGATCTTTGTCAAATTTCTCTGGAAAAGGAAGGCTCTTTTTTAGACTTTTTTAATTTACTTAGAGCAACTTCCTTTGGCAATTATGATAATTCATATATTATAGACCCAGAAAACCAAAAAAAAATATTTTTTAAGTTAGTGATAAAAGATGATTCTGATCAAACCTAAAATTTCTGTTTGTGTTATTACATATAACCATGAAAAATATATTCGTGATGCGATTGAATCAATATTGGCTCAAAATGTCTTAAACGACCTTGAAATTGTAATCTGTGATGATAACTCCAATGACGGAACGTATCGGATTTGCAAATCATATTTAAATAAATTTCCTTCGATCATTAAACTTTACAAAAACAACAACAATATTGGAGCGATTCCTAATTGGGTTAAAGCTTTAGAACTTTGCAGTGGAGAATATATTGCCATATGCGAAGGTGACGACTACTGGATCGATCCTCTCAAATTACAAAAGCAAGTTGATTTTTTGGAAGCTAACAAAGAATACTCTTTTTGTTTTCATAACACGATAGTTTTATTCGAAAATAAAGACCATCCGCCCTATTTAATAAATAAAAAAACCCAGAAGGAGACATTATTATTACAGGACATCATCAATAAATGGCCAATTGCAACGGCGAGTATAGTGTTTAAAAGCGAAAAGCTCAAAATTCCATCTTGGTACTCATCTGTTTATAGCGGAGACTATTTCTTAGGTCTGTTACTCGCATCTAAAGGACCTATTGGGTATATAGATAAAGTAATGAGTGTTTACAGAAAACAACCTACAAGTTTATCATATGATACAAGTATCTCTGAAATCTATCGTAATGAAAAACTAATTGAAGGGTTTGAGAATCTAAATCAAGAACTTGAATTTAAATATGAAAAAATTATACACAATCGGATTTTAGCTGTAAAAAAAATTAATAAATCTTTAAAAATTGAAAAGAAATATGGATTTCTTAAATTTCTTAGCCCATCTAAAATGATAAAAAGAATCCTTAAAAATAAAAATATCTTTATACTTAAAACATAATGCATAACAGCGTGATTAAGAAAAAACCAGAGTATCCTGAACTTGGGGCATCAAAATTAAAGAACAGGCTTAACTATATAGTTATGTATTTAGTGTTTGCTATGGGTGGAGTACCTTTCTTTTCGGTTCCTAAAGAAATGAAATTATATGTGTTTTTAATTATAGCAGGTTTGTTTTTTAAGTATTCGAAGAAAATCGACAATTCAATTATAATTGTTACCCTATTCTTTGCACTAATCTTTTACATCCAAAAAATTGCATTCGGTGGCGGCACTTTTGTAAATTTTGGATTAATTTTTCTCATAGTAGCTGCACCTTATTTTGCACTTAAGTTTGTTGGACATTCATTTTATAAATATTACATAAATATCACTTACTTTTTTGCTGTTATAGGTCTGGTTTTCTACACATTATCAGTATTATCCCCTGCTTTTTATAATTTCACTGGTAGGTTAGCACCTATGTTAGGCACCGACCCAACCGGTGTTGTGCAAGAAAGTTTTATTTTTTATACCTATGAAAGAGATTTATCTACTTTTTTAAGAAGTCCCGGTCCATTTTGGGAGCCTGGTGCCTATGCTACATTTCTATCAATAGCTTTGATTTTTCACATAATTGAAACCAGATCGTTAACGAATAAAAAAAGCCTTGTATTCATTATTGCAATGATTACTACCTTCTCAACTGCCGGATTTATTACTTTGTTCTTAATCATTTTATCGTCAGTTATAGCGCTAAACATTAGGAATAAAAGGTATTACTATTGGGCTTTACCATTCATACTTGTAGCTGCAGTTTATTCTTATGATAAATTTGATTTTCTTGGTCAAAAAATAGAATATCAGTATGGCACTCAAATGGAAAAATCTCTTGATCATCAAAATGCAGGTAGGTTTTTAGCAGCAAGAAAAAGTTTGACATCAATCTCCAGGTATCCTATAACAGGTAGAGGACTTGTTGCTCAAACAGCTGCAGAAGAAGATAGTGATGAAGATGGAGCTTATGGATTTATTGATTTAGCAGCTCGTATAGGTCTAATAGGTTTTGTATTATACTTCACCTTTCTTTGGAAAGGTTTTGAATGGTTGTGTCAGATAAACAAAACTTCTAGGCTATTTGCAAGGTTAGCTGTTATTTCACTACTTGGCGTTCTGTTTGCTCAAGGAGTTTATTTTCGGCCAATATTTTTTATGATTATCTATCTCCCAATAGTATTGAGATTTTCTCCCCTGTCAAGAGTTAATCTATTAAAAAATACAGCTGCTAGCATCAAATAAACATTAAGCTTGCATAAAAATTATGGATAAGTCGTCCAAAAGGAAGTTTAATATTCTTGTTTTGGCAAATGGAAGTTTCCCGATAGGTGCAGCATCAACCAATCGTTTAGTTTCATATTGCAGAGGAATTGTTGAGCTAGGCCACTTAGTAAAGGTTGTTGTGCTGTGTCCTCATGAAAAAGAGAATGGTCCAATAGATAATTTTGAAATTAGTGGCATCTATAAAGGCATCAATTATCAGCATGCGGCGAAAACAACAATCTGGCCAAATAGTAAATTGAGAAAGTCACTCTTGCTATTTAAAGGACTATTTAATTCAATAGCAATTGTTAGACATGAAATATATTCAAAAAAAATTGATTTATTATTTTTTGGGTCAGGTTCCTCAAAATTTAGGTATCTGATACCGTTTTATATAATAAGTCGTATCTATAACATTAAATTAATAAGGGAAAAGAATGAATATCCTGCATTTGAGTTGCGAAAGGAAAATTATTCTGTCGTTTACAGGTATTTTGCAAGGCGATACCTTTTCAGATTCTATGATGGTATGCTAATTATGACTTATCCATTGATTGATTACTTTCGTACTATAACGAGGAAATCGGCCAAACTAGAACTTTTACCCATGACAGTTGAGCCTGATCGTTTTAATTGCAGTATTAACAATACACTAAACCAAAGAAGGCAAATTGTTTATACAGGTTCTATGTGGGGAAATAAGGATGGAGTGGATATATTAATAGAATCGTTTGGCTTAATCGCCAATCATATTAAAGATGTTGATCTTTTGCTAATTGGTGATATTTCAAATAAAACGGAATATGATAAACTTCGCAAAAAATTAGATGATATAGGTCTTGTAGATAGGGTAATGTTTACGGGTAGAATTCACAGAGATGATATACCACAATACTTATGCAAAGCTTCAGTTCTTGTTTTGTCACGACCGACTAGTTTTCAGGCTACAGGTGGATTTCCAACGAAGTTGGGAGAGTATTTGGCAACAGGGATACCGGTTGTAATTACTAAGGTAGGTGATATTCCACGTTATTTAGAGGATCGTAAAAATGCGTTTTTGGCTGAGCCCGATAGTGCTGAGGCATTTGCACAGAAGTTAACAGAAGTCCTGTCACAACCTGAATTAGCAAGAAAGATTGGCTTGGAAGGAAAAAGGTTAACAGAGGATGTCTTTAACTACAAAAAACAAGCGGAAAGAATTATTGAATTCATCAATAGTTTATAATTTAAGATTTGCGATATAGGATTATTGATTAAGAATGGATTGAATGAATACAGATAAATTTTTTGATTGGAATCGTCAGGTGATTCTTGACAGGGCAAGAGATGGGTGTCAATTTAAGTTATGGAAAGATAATTTTAATTCTTTTCCATTTGCTGTGCACAAAGATGGTTTCCTTGTTTTTACATCTCCTCATCAACTTGATACTTGTGATGAATACATTAATGGTGACCCGTTTGGAATGGAGGATAATCTCGAAAGTGAGTTTCAAAAAGGTAGAGTAAAAACAACGATTAGGCTTATTTCGGAATTCATTTCAGATAGTTCAAAACAATATCGAGTGCTAGATGTTGGTTGTGGACAAGGTCACATAACAGCGAAAATTTTAACTACATTTCCTAATATGGAAGTTACTGGCATGGACGTTTCCATTTCAGCCATAAAGACGGCTCATAAATCCTATAAAGGAGTTGATTTTATTGTTGGAGACGCATATCAACCTCCTTTTGCGGAAAACTATTTTGACATAATAGTATGCAATAATATGTGGGAACATATAACAGACCCTGTAAGAATGTTAGAACAGACAGGTCGCATATTAAAAATGGATGGGGTTTTTATTATGTCAACACCAAGCAGATTTCGCATTATGAATCTTATCAAGGTCATTACGGGAAAAAAAGTTCTAATAAATGACAATCACATTACTGAATACACTGTAGGCCAGGTGTTTGAACAATTTGGCCATGCTGGATTTTCTATTAGTAAGGCTAGAGGCTTGCATGTGAAAGGACAAGGTGGTCGTTTTGTAACAAGGTTTTTTATTCATATAATAATTAAGCCGGTTCTTACCTGGCTAATTACGCTAATTGGGTCACACCACATTTTTGAATCTACGGCCTTTTATGTTGGCAGAAAGCAAACCAATCGTAATAAACCATCATAAACTATAAGATAGATATGGGGGCATTTTTACTATTCAAAGAGAATAATATTGAAATACGAAAGATAGAAGAAACATATTCTTCATCTATTGAAGTGTTTAAAAATAAACAACTTCCTCTTGTCAAAAGATTTGTTTCCGATAATTTTATTCTTTTCTTATTTGGGAAGCAAAAAGTAGATGTTGATAATTATTTAAAGATCGGGGATGGTTTCATTGCCGGAACAGGTACGTATATTTATAAGAATAATAAAGGGGCAAAAGCACTAAATGATATTTATTCAGACTTCAATGTATCAGTCGATTTTCCAGATAATATACGTGGTAATTATGCGATTATATTATTTAAAGAAAACAGGCTGTTTTTGTTTAATGATTACCAGGGATTATACCATATATTCACAAATAAGTCCCAATCTATTTTTTCAAGTTCAATATTGGCCATTGCTAAAAGCATGGATAAATTAAGTATTTCGAAACAAGAATTTTATGAATATGTGTTAACTGGAGCATCTTACGGAGATAAAACAGTATTTGAGGAAATTGATCTTGTAAACAGTAGAGTAGTTCACCAGATTTCTCTTCAAAAGAAAACTACTATAAGAAAAAATATTTTTCAGGAAAGATTTTCAACGTTGTCAAATTTGCCACTCGATAATCTCTTAGAAAAAGTTTCTGCAGAATTAGTAAATTATTTTGATGAAGTTAAATCCGCTTTTGTTAATGACATAATTACTCCGATAACGGGTGGGTTTGATTCAAGACTGATTTATGCAGTGATGAATAATACGGGTATAATTCCCCATTCAGCTTTTGTTCTCAAAAAAGATTACCAAAAAGATGTTGAAATTGCACAAGAAATAGCCGATCATTATAAGGTGCCACTGTTAAAACTTTCGAATGATTTTCCTAACTTTAAGGAAGATAAGTCTTTAGAAACTTTAAAAACCCAGTACTATTTATATGATGGATTAGGTATTGGAGGAGTATTCCAATATTTTTCTGGTTTAGATGTTTGGGCTCGGTTGCCGTATAGAAAACTACTTCTTGATGGTGGAGGTGGTGAAATCTATCGAAACATGCACAGGCTTCCTAATCGATCAATGATGATTAGAAAATATATTGAAAGAGTCCTTAACAAAGGTGATATTAGGATTTGTGGCGAAAGTTTTAACTCGGAAGAATATACTAACAATCTGGAAAATAAAATAATGCAGGCTTTAAGTGTGAATAGAAAAAGTCTTTCTCGAATTGAAACTGAAAGAATATTCCCTGAGTTCTACTTAAAATATTGGATGGGAAGCATCAACTCGTTGGCAAACCAGTTTAGTTATTATTTAACACCTTTTTCTGATGAATGTATAGCTGCTCAAAGCAATAAACTACCACATAACTATAAATTAAGCGGCTACTTTGAAGCAAAACTGATTAAATTTTTGTCGCCTGAATTAGCTAAGTTTCAATCGAATTATGGAGTAAATTTTTATGATGGCTTTACATTGAGAAATCAGTTTGTTGAATTAATGAAAATATACACAGCCACCCAACTAAAAAAGAACCTCAAACGTCTTTTACCGCGCAAGAATAAAAAGGTTAATCTGCCATTTTACGGTCAGCAGAGTTATGTTCAGGAATCCCTAAAGCTTGACGAGTATGTTAAAGAGTTGTTGTGTAAAAGCGATTTGGAAGTTTCAAAATACATAGATTTCTCTAAAGCTGTTCAGCCTGCAGCTGTTTCACGAGCATTATCGGTTGAATTGATAATGAGTCGTAAATTTTAATTTAATTAATCTTGTATGAACAAAACACAAATATTAGATTTGTTTTCAAATAAGAAGACATGGTTATATTATAAACTCTATACCAAAACTCAATGGTATTCTCCAGCCGATATAGAAAAATTACGATTGTTGAAATTAAAAAAGCTATTGGCTCATTGCTATGATAATGTACCCTATTATAAAAGCCTGATTGATAAAAAAGGCATAGATATCTACAATTTTAGCTCTGTGGAGGTATTAAACAAATTTCCGATTCTTACTAAAGAGATAATTCAAAATAATTTTGACGATTTTACGCCTAAAAACATTAACAAGATTAAGGGCGTAAAAGTTGGGCAAACTGGCGGAACAACTGGCAACATTCTGTATAAACGCAATGACAGTAACTCAAGAAGTTCAGTTTGGGCTACATTTAAGCGTTACCAAGATTGGATGGGTCTGAATTCCAAAGATAAAACACTTATCTTGATGGGAGGTCACGTAAAAAAAGGGAATTTGAAAAATTTAATAAAAGAAAAGCTGATTAATATTTATAAAAACGCACAAACTGTAGATATATACGACACATCAGATAGTACTGTAAAAAAGGTTATTGACCTGATTAAAAGCAATAAGTTTACCCATATTAGAGCCTATCCACAGTTTCTTTATGCTGTAGCGTTGAAATTGGAACAAATGAACATGACATTCAATATCGGTTCAATATCAACTACAGCCGAAGCAATTATGCCTGAACACAGAACAATGTTCAAAAAGATATTTAATTGTGACTCGTTTGACCAATACGGTTGCGGAGAGATTGGTGGCATTGCATATGAATGTGAAAAACATGAAGGCTTACATATTGCGGAAGAGCATGTTATAGTGGAATTCAGTGAAAGAAATGAGCTTATCATAACAGATTTAGATAACTATTCAATGCCATTTATTCGATACTGGAATGCTGACGAAGCTATACCTAGTGAGTATCCTTGTAGTTGCGGTCGCAGTGGAAAGCTAATTAAGCAAGTGATTGGGAGGTCCTGTGATTATGTAATTGGTAAAAATGATCAATATCTTCACTGGGCATACTTTTGGCATTTGATTTTTGATAGTAATGTAGCTGAAAAGAGGAATTTAAAAAAATTTCAAATTGTTCAGTTTGATAAAGAAAAAATCGCCATACGTTTGGTTTCAGATGAATTATCACTAGAAGAAAAAGAATTTATTGTTGCGGATATGAAGAAAAGGTTGGGTGATATATCTATTGAGTTTCGGTATGAATTGGAAATAGAAAACTCTAAAACAGGTAAATATCGGCCAGTAGTTAATAAATTACTGTAGTTAATAAGAAATAAATTAGATATGAATAAAAAAGATTTAGCTTTTTACTTCATTGGGAAAAAGTACAACTTTGATATCAGGAGTTACTATAGTTTTGTTTTAGAAAATCAGTACTGGGACAATGAAAAAATTCAGGAATTTCAATTTGAAAGAATAAAAAATATTTTAAATCATGCACAAGATAATGTGCCTCATTACAATGATTTATTCAGTAAAATTGGTTTTAAACCCAATTATATTTCTGACATAGATGACTTAAAGAAACTCCCAATCTTAAGAAAAGGTGATATCAACAAAGATTTCAATTCGTTTTTATCAAAAGACTTCAAACAGTATAATCCTGTTGATAGGTATACTGGCGGAACCACTGGTTCTGCCTTTCATTTGTATAATGATATGAATAGTTGGGCTGTCAATTGGGCAACAAAAATCAGAACTTTTAGTTGGGGAGGATATAACTTTGGTACTGATAGATTAGGAGTAATGGCAGGAGGATCTTTGCTACCAACGAAGAAGATGAGTCCTAAAAGCATGTTGTGGCGCTATATAAACAATTATTATTCCATGCCCATTACTCAAATGAATGATGATTTACTAGATGTTTATGTAAAAAATATTATTAAGCAAAAATTGAAATTTTTAAGGGGTTACCCATCAGCAATATATACCTTAGCCCTCTTTATGAATGAAAAAGGCATCACAATTCCCTTAAACGCAATATTTACCACTGCTGAAATGCTTCATGAACATCAGCGACAGTTAATAGAAGAAAGATTTAATTGCAAATGCTTTGATCAATATGGGTGCGCTGATGGAATGGGTGGGGCAAATGAATGTAACCATCATAACGGACTGCATGTTAATATTGAGACAAGTTATATGGAAATAGTGGATGCGAATGGTAATGAGGTTGGTAATAATGAAGAAGGAGAAGTGGTGTTAACCTCATTTAACGATAAGGCAATGCCATTGATAAGATATGCACCTGGTGACTATGCAATTAAGAGCACTGAATCTTGCTCTTGTGGTCGTACCCTGCCCAGGATAAAAAAAATTATCGGTAGAACTTCAGATCTGATAATGTTGAGCAATGGTATAAAACTGAATGGGCTTAGTATTCCTTTTGAGGCATGGTCAGATAAAATTGAAAGATTTCAAATTGTTCAGACGAGAGAAGATACTGTTGAGGTTGTACTGATCAAAAAGGAAGGCTTTAATGAAAGAGATGAAAAACAAGTTATGGAAATGATGAGTTATAACTGTGGAAAGGGTATTAACATAAAAGTAAATTATGTGAATGATATTCCATTACCAAAATCTGGTAAATTCCGATATGTAATCTCTTTGGTTAATTAGCATGAATATTATTTCTACTTGTAAAATGGGGCCGGGTACATTCGAAGCTAAATTCGTGCCTCTTTCCATGGTGAACTGTGTGGATACAATTTTTGTTCTAAGAGAGAAAGCCGGGCCTGAAATTGAAAAAGTTCAGTATATAGTACTGCCAAAATTTGTTAGTAAAGTTAGAATTTTAAAGATTCTTGTTCCGTTCTATTTAGCTTATTACACGAAAAAGTTTAATTGTAGTTATATAATCGGATATCATTTTGTTCCCCATGCAATATTCGCTTATTTAGCCAGTATTATAACAAATGTTCCATTTATATATGCACAAACAGGTCTTGATATTCAACATCAGGCTACAAAAACATTGTTCAAATCAATTGTTAAGGTAGTATTAAAAAAAGCTTCTTACATCAATGTCCCGGGAAATTTTTCCAAAAGTTACTGGAAAGAATTTGGGATTAATCCTGAAAAGATTAATATTCTTCATAGTACCATTGATACAGACTATTGGGTTTCTGATCCTAATGGGGTAAGAATTTATGATTTTATATTTTTAGGAAGATTAGATCCGGTGAAACGGATTGATATGATAATCCAAGGGTTTAAACTATTGATAAACAACACTAAAGAGTTGTCAAGGCCTACATTGATAATTGTCGGGTCTGGACCGGATGAACCCATGCTTAAAAAACTAGTATCTGATATTGGGCTGTCAGAATATGTTAAATTTACTGGATTTGTTTCAGAACCAATATTTTATTTACAGCAATCGAGGTTCTTGATTATGTCCTCGTTTACTGAAGGATTGCCCACTGCCATGATGCAAGCAATGTCCTGCGAGGTGGTTCCCATTACCAATTTAGTTGGCAACATCTCTGATATTATTACAAACAATATAACAGGTCTGGTTCATGAAGGTAGAAATCTGAAGGATGTTTGTCAATTGATGGGTTATGCATTGGATTTAGATGAAAAGGTAGAAACTAGTCTACGAGTCTCAGCACGAGAGCTTGTCGTCAGGGAACATGCTTATAAACAAATACCTAAAAAATGGGAGAGAGTTTTTAACAGCAATCCCTCGTTTAATTAAATGCAGCATTAATATAATCTCTAAAAACATTTTTTACAAGAAATTGAAGATAGTATGTCCATTGTTCAGCACAAAAGAAAGCCATTAGAAATATTATATGGAATAAAAAATAGGCTTCTTCATATCATTGCTTACATCACATTCCCATACCAAGTGACAGTTTTTCTTCATCGAATGCGTGGGGTGAAGATTGGAAAAAAATCACATGTTGCTCGTTTGGTGTCATTTGATGATAGAAATCCCGAATTAATTGAAATTGGGAATGGGGTTGCGATTACTACCGGAGTAATGATATTATGTCATCAGCGAGATTTGACTGACTATAAACCAGAAATGTATGCAATGCATTGTCCATTTAAAAAAGGAAAAGTTATAATAAAAGATGGTGCTCATATTGGTATAGGAGCCATTATTATGCATAGTGTTACTATTGGTAAAAGAGCAATTATTGGCACTGGAAGTGTTGTTCAATACACAGATTGAATGTGCAAGTAAGGACATTTTCCCATTTTATGCGCTTCCATATATAAACAGAAAAACTTAGTAATTATTTGTTATGTCAAACAATAAACGTACTCTTTTTTCAATATTGAACGGAATATGGATAAGACTCCTTACCATAATTATTCCATTTACTTTCCCTGCACAAATCACGACTTTCTTGCATCGTTTACGGGGTGTAAAAGTAGGTCGTGGGTCAAAAATTGCACGTACCGTTCAAATTGATGATGGATACCCAAATCTAGTTGAAATTGGCAAATATGTTTGGGTCACTTCAGGTGTTATGATATTATGCCACCAAAGAGATTTGGCACATTATGAGATTGGTAAGCCCGTGATGGATTGCCCCCTGCTTACTAAGAAGGTAATAATAAAGGATGGTGCACATATAGGCATAGGGGCTATCATTATGCCAGGTGTTACCATCGGTGAGGGGGCTGTTATTGGAGCCGGATCAGTTGTCGTTAAGGATATTCCTCCATATTGTGTTGCTGTAGGA
>JALNWH010000022.1 GCA_023230985.1 Bacillota bacterium | reverse complement strand
TCTGCTATATGCGGAAAAATATATGCCTTGCTAAATATGTTGTTAAATCTATAAATTTTGTGCTATATTATATTTAAAAGCAATAAAAATCGTAATGATGCTGTTGACATATATAATTTTTATGGAGGTTTTTGAAATGGTAAGCAGAGAATTGCTATCAAAAAAGATTGAAAAGATGCCCTCGAAGCTTTTAGAAGAAGTGGCAAATTATATAAGTTATATAGAATACAGAGAAACAAAGGGAGAAGTTAAAGTACAAGATATAACATTAGCAAGTGAAAAAAGCTTGGCAAAAGAATGGTTAAGCTCTGAGGAGGAAAGAGCATGGGAACATTTATAAAGGGAGATATCGTAATCGTTCCATTTCCTTTTTCAGATTTATCAAATTCAAAAAAACGACCGGCACTAGTTTTGGCTAAATTAAGAGGAGATGATCTTATTTTATCCCAGATTACAAGTAAGGATACTTCTGATTCTTATTCAATTAAGCTGGGAATTGATGCAATAAAAGGTGGAACCTTAGATATGGAAAGTAATATAAGACCGAATAAAATATTTACAGCAGACAGTAATATAGTTATTTATAAAGTTGGAAGTTTAGCTATTGGAAAGTTGGAAGAAGTCATTAATAAAGTAATCGAAATATTTACAGTATAACTGCTATCGCAAAATATTATAGTGCTCTTTATTTTATAATTATAATCAAGCCGCAGGAACAATCCTGCGGCTTGATTAATTTTTACATTAACCTGAAAGATTGAAGGATTAAGCTATTTTATGGGGAATATTGTTTCAAGTATACTACAATATTCTTACTTTAACGAAATTGAAAATGTACCCGGCTATGAAAAGGATTTTATTCAAAATAAAATAAAACAATACTAAAAAGACCCTTGGGTATAAAGAGAAAAAATAGAAAGAGTTGATTGTATTGGTAAAGGTAACTTCAAACATGAGTATACACATGGTTGCTTAGTTGAAATCTCGAGCCGATGCATTATTTGCTGATTTAGGTATGAATATTTCAATGACTTTTAATATTTTTTTAAGTACCACAGAAGGTTACATAAGGTTGATTTGTCGGTTCCGGCAATGTTGTATATTCTTTTTGCTCCTGTGAGTATGCATAGGGATTTTCTAAAACCTCAAGTAACTTATCCATGGTATAATAATTACCTTGTTCTTCTGCCATTTTCAAAGCTTCTTCAACTCTATGATTGCGAGGTATAATAGCCGGATTATTTCTTTTCATAAGTTGATGGCAATTTATTTCCGAAGCCTGATTACGTTCCAGTCTTTCCAACCATTTTTTATGCCAAGATTTAAACTCATCATTGTTAAGCATAACTTCTTTTGAATCAAGATTTAAAGTTAATATTCTAAAAGTATTAGTAAAATCAGCTTTATACTTTTCCATCAAAGATAAAAGGCTTTCAATGAGGACTTCATCTTCCGGTTCTTCATTGTTAATACCAAGCTTATTTCTCATACCTGTAAGCCAATTTTCTTTAAAAATATCACTAAACCCAGTAACTTCATTTTGTGCCATACTCACAGCTTCATCTTGATTTTCATGTATTAAGGGTAATAGTGTTTCTGCAAAACGTGACAGGTTCCAAGCGGCAATATAAGGTTGGTTACCGTATGCATATCTGCCATAGGTATCTATTGAGCTAAATACCGTTTCCGGGCTATAGATATCCATAAAAGCACATGGACCATAATCAATGGTTTCTCCGCTTATAGTCATATTATCCGTATTCATCACTCCGTGGATAAAGCCGACTAATTGCCATTTTGCAATCAGAGAGGCTTGTCTTTTAATTACTTCTTTAAGCAAAGCTATATATTTATTTTCATTATTTTCTATATGGGGAAAGTGCCTTTGTATTGCATAGTCTGCCAGAATACATAGGTCTCCATCAGTTCCCCATTTTGAAACATATTCAAAAGTGCCTACACGTAAGTGACTGGTGGCAACACGGGTAAGTATAGCACCTGTCCGTGAGGTTTCACGCATTATGCTTTCACCGGTGGTTACTACCGCTAGGCTTCTGCTGGTTGGAATCCCAATATCATGCATTGCCTCACTTATAATGTACTCTCTAAGCATTGGACCAAGGACAGCCCGACCATCACCACCTCTGGAATATGGAGTTTTGCCGGAACCTTTAAATTGAATATCAAATCTATCACCACTGGGCGTCACATGTTCTCCCAGCATAACAGCCCGACCGTCACCGAGCATTGTAAAGTATCCGAACTGATGACCGGCATAGGCTTGCGCAATAGGTGCAGAGCCATCAGGTATTCGATTTCCGGCAAGTATATCTATACCTTCTTCCAGTTTTAAGGCGTCAGGATTTAAACCTAATGATTCTGCCAGTGATTGATTTAAAACTACTAAATTAGGCGAGGGCACAGGTTCAGGTTTGATTTTCGTGTAAAATAATTGGGGTAATCTAGCGTAACTATTATTAAAATTCCATCCTATATTTAAATTTGCATTAGACTGCATCATGCTTTCTCCTTACAAAAATTATTTTATTATAGTTATTTTAGCTTCTGTTTCTGATAGTATACTATACTTTTATTAAATATATCTTTAGTATTCATATTTTACCCAACTGTATAGTCAGCTCGAAACTTTCACCTTGTTTTTTAACAGGAAGAACTCTCCAAAGAATAATAAGATTTATCGTTTTGCCAAAGATACCTGGCTATAACCAAGCATAAAACTTCCATTGACATTGTTGGCTATTTTAATATAATAAACTATGACTTGTCTTATGGATTGTCTGTTGTAACTTTTCAAAATAATTATCTTTACAGCAAATAAATGCTGTCCTACATATATCTATTTAAAAAATAGAATGTGAAATATAAGCAAAAATATCATTTGAATATGATGATTGCTATTTGGAGTGTCAATCGTTATGGAAAATCTGCAAAAAACTAAACCGATTTCTAAAGATTTTGTTTTTTCTCCTAGGGGAGATAGGTATATTCAAGTTAAAACAAAGTTTTGGATTTCTCATTTTATAGCATTTTTATGGGCAGTATTATCGGTTTTTCTTTCCATACCATGGGTTCATGATTTAAGTAAAATCGTTACCATGCCGGTTGCAATTTTAATAATTGCCGGTATTGGATATATTCCCGGTTATATCAATGCTTTTAATGTTACATCGCTGATACTGGACAAGCAGCCTGCTTTAAAAATAAAGAACCCCGGTGATGCTGTAACTGTTTTAATAGCTTGCTTAAACGAGGAAAGAAATATTGCAACGACACTTAAATATATAAAGAACCAAGACTACCAAGGAAATATCAAGGTCATAGTTATAGATAATGGTTCGACAGATCGAACCTGTGCTGTAGCTAAAAGAGCTGCCGACGAACTTTCATTATCTGTGCAAATAATCAAAGAAACAAATAAGGGAAAGAATAATGCTTTAAACACTGCTTTACAGCAAGTTAATACAGAGTATGTAATTACCCTTGATGCTGATACTTTGCTGCATTCTTCTGCCATAAAGCTTATAGTTGCAAGAATGAAATCAGCACCGGAGGATGTTTCTGCAATAGCGGGCGCTGTTCTTGCAAGAAACAGCAGGCAAAGCTTTATTACGAAACTACAAGAATGGGATTACTTTTTAGGTATATCAAGTATCAAGCGGATGCAAGGGTTGTTTCAAGGAACGCTGGTGGCACAAGGTGCATTTTCTTTATATAAGACGGATTCCATAAAAGAAATCGGCGGATGGAAGGATGCTATAGGTGAGGACATAATACTGACTTGGGAATTTTTACATGGTAATAAGAAAGTATATTTTGAGCCTCGTGGAGTTGCTTTTACGGAAGTACCTTCTACATTAAAACATCTCGCAAGACAGAGAAGCCGTTGGGCACGGGGGATGATTGAAGGGTTAAAGATGATTAAACCGTGGCAGCATCCTATAAACTATATTCGATATTTAACAGGCATAAATCTGATAATGCCTTACCTTGATATTGTTTATACTTTTTGCTGGATACCGGGTTTAATTTTAGCATTCTTCGGTAAGTTTTGGATAGTGGGTCCTATGACATTGTTTGTTATACCCCTTGCACTTATACAAAATTATATATTGTATTCTTATCAACGTAAAATATTTAAAGAACTTGATTTAAAAATCAGAAAAAACAAATTGGGGTATATACTATATGTGCTATGCTACCAAATGCTTATGAGTCCTTTATCTATATTTGGGTATTCTCAAGAGATTATGCAAATGAAAAGAACTTGGAAATAGGAGGACGGAGGGATATATCCTATTATTGATTATGAGATTGCTTTATAAATTTGGAAGCGACGGATAATAAATATTACTCCATAATAAAACGGAGATTATTAAAGGGCGTTTAGCCGGATTTAAAGTCTAAAAAGGCACTTTGTTATTAAAGTGCCTTTTTGAGTATCGTCTTGAATATTGTATCATATTGCTTACCAACTAATCCTTTAAAATAAGCTCGCCGGTTTCTAAATTATATTTATACTTCACATCTCTTCCCACTATTTTATCTATTTCTATTTCCAACACCAGTACTCCATTTTCTATTTCTATTTCCCAATCATCTAGACGAGCCCCGATTCCTTCCGCTGCAATTGCCATATTTACCAGTTCCTCAACTTTATTCAAGTTATCTTTAGAAAATCCTCTATGGCGATCTCTGCTAAGCTTTTCTTCAGTATTTAAAATATTTCCTGTATCTGCATCAATATATACTTTATAAACTTTGCTTTCGTCAAATCCTTCAACTTTATATACAAAAACATTATTTCTGCTATCTAATTCTATTTCCTTTACCTGTGTGTTGGGATACCTTTCCATATAGATATCAAATGCTTCAGTTGCTGTTATACTTATTTTTTGATATGCTACTGAAATATCAGCATAAGCAAAAACCTCTACCGGATTTCCATATGCATCAATAGGATTTAATTTTACTCCGTCTAAATATACGTTTATGCCTTTTGATACTGTAATTTGTTCCTTAAATACATTTGCCATTACAGGAAATGCAGTACAAAGCATGATTATAATTGCTATACTTAAAACTAAATATTTACTACTCTTTTTCATATCACCACTCCTTTCATTAATTTATTATGGCAACTAACCCACTCTGGTACCATTTGGAACAGGTTTTTCAGGTTGTGCTAATACCGGGATGATATCATCTTTATAACCTATATCAAATAACATCCCTTCTGAAACCTCTCCAAACATTTTTTTGGGTTCTATATTTAAAACGAATAAAGCCTGTTTGCCTTCAATTTCTTTCACATTTTCTCTTTCATTCTTCATGCCTACTAATATATTTTTTGAGAAATCGCCAAAGTCTACAATTAGTTTAACCATTTTATCAGATTTAACTATGTCATCTACAGATATAATTGTTCCAACTCGAATATCTATTTTTTCCAAAACGTCCAAGCCGATATTCGGCTTTATTTCTTTCATTTAATAAACAACTCCTTTATTAAAACATTTTATTGCTTTGTCCCATTATAACATTGCTGACCGATGTACAGACAAAACTATGAGAGTCCGATACTACAATGTTTAAAGGAAATGTAATATTTTATACTATAGATAACTCTAAATTAATGGTATACTTAATATAATTTGTAAGAAAATTTCTAAAAATGCTAAAGGCACATCAAGTGAAAAATTATTTTTATTTATGTAAAATATATATGGTGAAATATATAGATAGAAATGTAAAGTACATTTGATTTAGGGGGAACATCGTATGTGGAGCTTTATGAATTACAAGGATAATTGTGATGAAACAATGATGAATTTTTTTAATTCTATGAATGAAGGCTTTGCAGTGCATAAAATAATTTGTGACTATTTAGGCAAACCCATAGACTATATTTATTTAGAAGTGAATGACGCTTTTGTTGAAATTACGAATCTAAAAAAGGAAAAAATAATAGATAAAAAAGTTACAGAATTATATCCTGATATAGATAATAAATGGATTGAAACCTATGGAAAAGTCGCCCTAACCGGAGAACGCATTCAATTTGAAAGTTATTTTGCATCGTTGGATAAGCATTTTAGAATATCCGTATTTAGCCCATCTATAGGAATTTTTATTACTTTCTTTTATGACATAACAGAATTAGTGAAAGCCAATGAAATCTTGAAACAACATCAAATATTGTTTGAGAATGCTCTTGATATTATATTATATATTAAACTTGACGGTAGTATTATAAACGCTAATAAAAGCGCCTTAACGAAATATGGTTATTCATTAGAAGAATTCACAAAAATGAAAATACAGGATATCAGACATCCGTCAACAATGATTACTTTCATTGATGAAATGAAAGCCTCGGATTCTATAGGTATAACTTTTGAATCAATCCATATTAAAAAAGATGGTACTGCATTTCCTGTAGAAGTTAGTGTAAAAAGTGTTATTGAAAGTGAGTATGGAACTCGACTGCATATAATCAGAGATATTACCGAAAGGAAAAAGGCTGAAGAAAGAATGAATTACCTTGCAAATTATGATGGTTTAACAGGGATTGCTAATAGGAGCCATCTAATGAGACATCTTGATATGTTGATTGAACGTGCTAAAAGAGGTAAGGAAAAATTTGCTTTAATGCTTTTTGACATAGACAAATTTAAAATGATTAACGATACATATGGGCATGCAGTAGGTGATAAAGTCCTAAAAAATGTTGCAAAAGAAGCTAATAGCTCTATACGAAAAACAGATTTTATCGCAAGGCTGGGCGGGGACGAGTTTATAATAGTACAAACATTTCTAAAATATGACAAAGATGCTTGCATACTTGCTTCCAAGATATTAAAAGGATTTGAAAAACCCATGAAGGTAAATGGCTTTGAATTGAAAATATCCCTAAGCATCGGAATTTCAATATTTCCTGAGAATGCAACCGGCAGGGATAAATTGATAAACTACGCAGACAAAGCCATGTATTTAGCAAAACAATCCGGAGGAGATAGGTATTTACTTTATTCGGATTTTGTAAGCAACAAATCATAAACCGACAATCAACCTTGGTAATTAAAGGCTAAATATAATAAATCAACCGTTCGGTTGATTTGTTTTTTTGGCAAAAGTCATATCCTTAATAACAAGGAGTTGATAAGGATGGAAAACATAATGGAAGTTAAAAATCTATCTAAGAGCTATAAGAAAAAAAGATATTAAATTTTGCACAATACATGCAATTAAATAGTCAATGGCAGCACAGCATGGAGATTGTATATGTGGCTTTGTTTTCATTAGTACTATTTTTATTATCTTTTATTATGCTAAAAAGAACTTATGTAAAGAAGGAATTTTGCCTAGGTAAAGATTTTGAAAGCGCTATGAGGGTTGCAAAATTAATGGAAGGGAAATAGAAGTGCTTCAAGAATTAGCAAAGGGAATAACCAATAAGGAGATAGGAGAAAATCTATATATATCTCCGGCTACGGTGAAGACACATGTGCTTAGTATATTTTGAAAACTGGGTGTATCATCCCGCATGATAGCTGTTGATGAAGGCAAGAAAAAGAGTTTGATATTGTAGAGTTAGATTTCAATTTTGATTGAAAGGCAATTATGTTTATGATATAATAACGTTTGGGAATGAAGTTCTCCCACAGCAATGCTGGAACCGCTTACAAAGCTGATGGCTTCTGTTTTAGACAGAAACATCAGCTTTTTGTTTTGATAATACAATTAAAGGAGATGGCAATTATGTCTAAAATTAGTTTTATAAGAGCTAGGGAAATACTAGATTCTAGAGGAAATCCGACAATAGAGGTGGATATCGAACTGGAAAATGGAGCATTTGGTAGGGCAGCAGTTCCTTCCGGTGCTTCAACTGGAGCAAAAGAGGCTGTGGAACTTCGAGACGATGATAAGAAACGATTTCATGGTAAAAGTGTTCAAACTGTCGTGGATAACGTGACTAAGGTCATAGCCCCCGAAATAATCGGAGCTGACGTATTGGAACAGAGAAAAATAGACAGGATGTTAATTGCACTTGACGGAACAAAAAACAAATCGCGGCTCGGTGCAAATGCGATTTTAGGCGTATCACTTGCAGTTGCAAGGGCTGCCTCCAACTCGTTGAACATACCTCTTTTCAAATATATAGGTGGGGTAAATTCTTACGAGCTACCTGTCCCTATGATGAATATTTTGAACGGTGGAAAGCATGCCGATAACACAGTTGATGTTCAGGAGTTTATGATTATGCCTATCGGAGCGAATAGCTTTGCTACCGCACTAAGGATGTGCTCAGAAGTCTATCAAACGTTAAAAACAGTGATTAAAGCAAAGGGATTTAGCACGGCTGTGGGCGACGAGGGTGGTTTCGCACCCAATCTTGCTACCAACGAAGATGCGCTGAAACTGATTGTGGAGGCGATTGAGAAAGCGGAGTACAGACCGGGAGAAGATGTAGCCATTGTTCTAGACCCTGCCGCTACCGAGTTTTATATTGATGGAAAGTATGTATTCCAAGGTGAGAAAGTGAGCCGTAGCTCCGAAGAAATGATAACACTTTATTCTGACTGGATTGACAGATATCCAATCATATCCCTTGAGGATGGGTTGGCGGAAGACGATTGGGATGGATGGGTGTCTTTGACTGCAAAACTAGGCAATAGGGTTCAGGTGGTAGGAGATGATATTTTTGTCACTAATCCAGAAATTCTTAAGAAAGGTATCCAGAAAAAAATCGCAAATTCTATTCTAATTAAACTTAATCAAATTGGTACCCTATCTGAAACACTTGACACGATACAGATGGCACATAAGGCGAATTACACCACCGTTATTTCCCACCGCTCCGGCGAGACAGAAGACACTACTATGGCCGATTTAGCGGTGGCGGTCAATGCGGGACAGATTAAGAGTGGTGCCCCTTGCCGTATTGAGAGGATCGCAAAATATAATCAGTTGGTGCGTATTGAAGAAATGCTGGGGGACAGTGCCGTTTATAAGGGAAATGATATTTTACACAAATTAAGAAGATAAGCAGATTAATATTTGTGAATATATTGTTAAATTTGTATCCATAAATTTCATATAGTGAATTCGGGTCGAATAATGGGAAAGAAGTGCTCCCGCGGCAAAGGCCGAAACCGCTTATAATGCTGATGACTTCTGTAGAAAAAGCAGAGACATCGGCATTTTTGTCTCTGAGAATTGAAAACTGTATAGAAGTTTTTTCGGTGACTCATTTATACACCTATGCTGTCGCATTTCTAGACGATGGTATGACGCAATTTTTAAGGGCACAAAGGCTTGAGAACGGTGAGCGCACCTTTAAGGTTGTACCGGGTGAGCCTTTGCAGACAGCCTTTGGAGAAGATTTGTATCATAATATTTTTGATTAAGTGTGGTGATGATATGAAAGAGAAATTGGATAAAGCGATAGCCTTGATGGAGGAAGTTGAATTTTTAGGAGAGCAAGTTTCTCGTGCATCTGAGTTACGGAGGCGCTTGTGTGGACGTGAGTTGGTAATTTCCGTGATTGGTCAATTCAAACGAGGTAAGTCTTCATTGATAAATGCGCTATTGGGTGATGAACTTTTGCCTGTGGGTATCGTTCCGTTGACAACAGCGGTGACGGAAATACGCCAAGGCGACAGTTTTCAGGCAGTGGTTAGTTTTATTGATGGTTCCGAGCGAGAGATTAAACGGAACGAACTACCGGACTATATCAGCGAGCAAAAAAACCGCAATAACCAAAAGAATGTTGTAGCGGTTAAGCTTTGGATACCATTCACTCCACTTGGATCCGAAATCACTCTCGTAGATACACCGGGTGTCGGCTCTGTGCATCAGCACAATACAGAAACCTCCTATGGTTATATTGAAAAAAGTGACGCGGTGCTATTTTTGATCTCGGTAGATAGCCCTGTGAGTGAGGTGGAACGTGATTTCCTACTAAAAACTCGTGAGCATGCCGCAAAATTTTACTTTGCCGTCAACAAGGCGGACATAGTAAGCGAAAAAAACTTGGAGGAATTCCTTTCTTATTGTAAGGCAGTATTGTCTGAGGTCATTGGCTTGGACGTGACACTATATGCAATAAGTTCCAAAACTAAGAAGGGGATTTCTTTTCTCGCGGAAAAGCTCGTTGAAGACCTTAATGCTTCTCACGATGAATTGTTGGAAGCATCTATTTTGATTAAACTGGAAACCATCCTTATACAGGCAAAGTCCAAACTTGATCTATATTTAAAAGCAGCTGCTATCCCTGCCGATGAGTTGGGGACAAAGCTAGCTCAAATTAGGGAGGAACAGTCGAAATTGACGGCATTTTCTGATGAGGTACAAATCCTCACTAAGCAGCAAACAAGCCGGTTAGTGGAACGCATACGAGTACGGCTGGACGCAAAAATAACGCAGTTTAAGTCTGACATGGAAAGCAAGGCCGTAGGGCCTTACGGGGAATTAAATACTTTTCCTTCCCATCAGTTTGAGCCGAAACTACAGGCAGAGTTTGAGCGCATTATGTACGATGAATTAATTATGCTTAACGAAGAAGGATTGACCCTGCTTGATGAGGGTTACGCCGTTATCGTCAAGGCACTGAACGAAAAAGCTGAGGAACTGTCACGGTTTGTATCCGATATGGTGAAGGATCAATTTGGGTTAGATTACCCTATATCAATAAAAGAATTTTCTGTTTCAGAACGAAGTGATTTTTTATTTCAAGTTAAAAGAAGCAAGAACTTTTTTCTTGATACAGGTGCTTTCATACACCTTCTACCACGTATTAAGGCAAACAGAATAGTTTATGACCGAGCCATGAAGCACATGTTTGATGTTCTTGACCGGAACAGAAATAATATGGTTTATAACTATAGATACAAAATGCAGGAAAGTCTCCGGATGTTGTGCAGTGAGCTTGATACTGATATCTCTGAAATGAGCAAAGAGCTTGACGGACTCCTTGATTATATACAACGAGGTCAAAATATCCAAAGCGAAGAACTGCGTAAAACAAAAGAAAAGTATATAAAGCTTAGTAGACAATTGGATAAATTGGGATAAATAAAGACTACGTTTTTAGTATATTTGGAAAGTTAGATGTATCATCGCACATGATGGCTGTAGATTAAACCCTTTTTCAACCAATTTAATGTATCAACAACAGTGCTTTCAAAGGGACGGGGTATAAACCCCAGTTCCTTTCTGGCTTTTTCATTAGAAAACTTTGAATTACTTGTTAATGTATATAATGAATAGCGGTTATATAAAGGGGGTTTTCTTCTTATTTTATAATATCCGGAAAGGAGGGGAAGCAGACCATAAGCTATCCACGCGGGTAAGATTAATTTAATTAATCGTGCGTCAGTATATTTATGAACATACCGCAAAATCTCTTCAATGGATACATAACGATTTGATAAAATATAACCTTCGCCATGAGAACCTTTTTCACAAGCAAGAACTACACCTCTTGCAACATCCCTAACATCGACAAAATCGTAACCGCCTTTAATGCCTGCCGGCAATCTGTTTTCTGCACAATCAATAAGAACTTGCGTAACATACCCGGTTTCATAATCATAGGGACCGCATAAGCCTGAGGGGAAAACTAATATGGCATTAAGGGATTCATTATGGTAAGCATCAATAACGATTTGTGAAGCTATTGCCTTAGTCTTGCCATAAAAACCTTTAATTTTGTCTGGTTCATAATCTGTCCTTTCAGTTATAACCTGCCTTTTAGGGAGCTCCGGTAAAGCATGTACTGAGCTTATATAAACAAATTTTTTTACTTTTGCTTTAATACTTTGTTTTACAATATTTTCTGTGCCCTTGACATTCACATCATAAACTGATTGGATGTAATACCATTCAGTAGTGACAATACCGGCGGAATGAATTACGAATATTTCAATGTTGTCCGGGAAGTCAAAAAAATCTTCTAGAGTTTTAGAGTCTAATATATTGCCTTTGCAGACCTCAACATTTGCAGGGATTCTTACTATTCCTTTGTCATCGGGCAATACTAATGCTCTGACATTTTTTCCTTTCGATATAAGTTCATTAATTATATTATTCCCTAAGAATCCGGAAGCCCCTGTGACAAGATAAATAGAGTCCATAATGATTCTCCTATTGCTAATTTATTAAAAGATGATGCTAAATAGCTTATATACCGTCTATATATGCCTAGCAATTACTATTTTAACAATTGCAGATTATTAATAGAATTAAGGTTGGTACTAATTATTATTATACGAATATAGTATATGTATAAAAGCAATTAAAAACAAAACTATTTATAATAAGCAATAACTTTTATAGCCCGATTTGTGCCAACTTGTCTTTACAAGAATATATATTATCTGTAATATGGAATAAGAAAGAAATTTATTATATAGCCCCATAAAAATTAAAAGGGTGGTAAGGGTTTTATGAAAAAAAAGTTTTTATTAGTTTTTATAATTATAGTAAGTGTATTTTTTGTTTTTGGTTGTCGGCAAAAGCAGGAAGTTGAAATTCCGGAGGTTCCAAGAAATGGAGAGGTAGAAGCTGTAGTTGATGAGAAAGATGGCATTGAAGAACAAGATTCTGTTGACGAGGCCCCTGATGAGTTTGACAAGGATGAAGAAATAAGTCCAATGGAGCTTCTTGCCATAGGAGTTGTCAATGAATTTGATTTTCAAATAGGGGATAATATAAACGATGTTATTGAGCAATGGGGACAGCCTGTAGCTGAACCTTTTTATTGGGCCGGGGGCGAATGGTACAGCTATGGAGACCTAACATTTATAACATGGATAGAAGATCCGATTATCAGGCATATTGGGTTTGAAAGTAGTACAATCATCTATGGAATTGAAATAGGAGACAGTATAGATAGGATAAAAAGTATAATGGGGAATAATCCCGAATCATATACAGTTAATGATCCTGATAATGATTTTGATGATGAATTAGCTATCTTTAAGGAAGATAAGCAAGTTCTTTCATATGGAAGCGGTGATTATTCTATTAGCTTTTATTGTGACGATACCAAATTAATACATGGTTATATATTTTATAAAGGAGATTAGCAATACACTCTCTCCGGGGTATATTGAAATAAGTATAGAAAGAAGGGAATTCATTGGCTTTGTTGGATTTTAAGTGTAATGATTGCGGTGAAAAGTTTTTTGAAATAGTCAGCGCATCAGAAAAAGATAAAATAAAATGCCCCAAATGCGGGGGCAAAGATATTATACAAGTATTTGAAGGCTCATCTAGTTTTGGTTCCGGTTCAAGCAAAATTTCTTCGGCTCCTAGGAGGGGCGGCTGAGGATGCTAATGTCTCCGTCGGAGATAAAGCTATTCCCATAGGTCATCCATTAGAGACCGGATTTCTTTTCTCTTTTTTTTAGTCTCAATGGTATCAATAGTTATATATTCGCCATTAATGATTAAAACATCTCCCTCTTTAACATTAGCAGGGAGTTTTTTTATTTCAATATCTATCATATCTCGGTTCTCTTTTTCACAAACGGCATAATCATCTTCGAATCTGTCTATTATAACTCTCATTTTATTATCCTCCGTAATATCATTTAAAGCATTCCATTTCTTTATATGAAATATCCTATCCTAAATGTTTTATTGGGATATACATCTGCTGCAGGGTGTATATCCTGCACTTACAGCTTCTTCAAAAGTCTCAAAGTATTTCCTGTTATTCTCTATAGGTAATGAATTGCAAGTATCTACATGAAATACTTTTGAATTCTTATTTCCAATATATATATCATATTCCTTATAAGGTTCCTCAGATTCTTTAGGCTGATTATTCTTTTTTAGATTTCTTTCTAAATTAAAAATTATTTCATTACCGTCACTTATTGCTATAATATTTCCATCCAAGTCATTACGGTAGATTTTTATATTTCGTTTTTCCAATTTATTTAGAATCTTTGCTGCCGGATGTCCGTATTTATTTCCTTCACCTACTTGGATAACAGCATATTTAGGTTTCACAGTATCTAAAAATTCATCAGAAGACGAAGTATCGCTTCCGTGATGACCCATCTTTAAAACATCTGCCTCTATATTGATTTTATTATTAAGTATTTCCATTTCAGATAAGACTTCCGCATCCCCTGTAAATAAAAACGAAATTTTACCGTATTCCATCCTTGTAACAATGGAATAGTTGTTAAGTTCCAAATAATTTTTACTATTTGGAGCTGCTATTATAAATTCCGCTTCACCTAGTTTATATTTATCACCTACATTAGGAGTAGTAACTTTTAATCTTTTGTTTTTAACAGAGGTCAGCACATCTAAAAAGGTTTTTGTGGTATGTTCCACTTTTGGCATTATTATTTTCCCAATTTCAAAGGCATCTATAACTGCATCTAGGCCTCCGATATGATCGGCGTGAGGGTGGGTTCCGATTACATAATCCAATTTTTTTACACCTTGTTTTTTAAGATAGTCTACTACGGCTTTTTCATACTTATTATCTCCGGCATCAATAAGCATATTATGATTGCCTTGAGTTATTAAAATTGCATCTCCCTGACCTACATCAATAAAATGTGCTTCCAGATTATCTCCTTGGACATCTGTTTTGCTATCAGTAGTGATATTAAATTTCAGTGTGTCTGTAGTTGTTATTAAACTAAAAGCTATAACAAATATTAAAAGCAAAGTAAAAATAGCAAAATTTCTGGCATTTTTATTCATACTTATTCCCCCAATAATCACATTTGACTTTATTTAGACCATCCATATTTACCTTTCATTTCAACAAAAACTACATATCCGATAGTTTCACTTTGTATTTTCCTATTTATATCACGCTTAATCAGTTTTAACTTTTGTGATCCCTGAGGACCAACAGGTATAACCATAATTCCCTCGACATCTAATTGATCAATCAGTTCATCAGGGACTTGCTCGGCAGCTGCCGTGACAATTATCCTATCATAAGGGGCGTGCTCCGGCCAACCTTCACTGCCATCGTCAATCTTAAAATGAATATTATCATAACCCAGTTGTTCTAATTTATTTCTTGCATTTTTCCCCAGTTCTTCGATTCTTTCTACTGTAAAAACTTCTTTAGAAAATTCAGCTAAAAAGGCGGTTTGATAGCCGGAGCCTGTTCCAATTTCCAGCACTTTGCAGTTTTCATTAAGAGATAGCTGTTCAGTCATTTTTAAAACCAAGCTAGGTTGAGAAATTGTTTGCTCGTGTCCTATAGGTAGGGCTCTATCAAGCCCGGCGCAGTTTTTAAATTCATTATCTATAAAAAATGAACGATCTAACGATTTAAAAAATTGTTTAAGGGTTTTCTTACTCATGGGCTTTACCTCCAAATCAGTCTCACTTTATATTATTATATAAGACACAAAATATTACTCAGTCTCCTTGCCCATATATTAACTATAAATCTTATAATTATCAAGTTTTTAAGGATGAGCCCTTTCTTCGTCGCTCAAAGTGAAATTTCATAAAAATATAGCTATCCAATCTAAGATTGGATAGCTATGATAACTTGCTATTTTAAAGCTTAATCTTCAAAAGCTTCTTTGACCTTCCACACCTTCCAAACATTGCCTACTAAGTCCGGATTTGGTTTTAAAGTCTGCTTTCCGGGCTTCCAACCCGCCGGAGTAGCTTCTGTTCCTTTAGATTCTCTTACCAATTGGAAGGCTTTGATTTGCCTGATTGATTCGCTTACATTTCTACCTACAGGAGGAGTAAGAACTTCAAATCCTTGGATTATTCCGTCCGGATCTATGATAAATCTGCCTCTTGTCTCTACACCGCTATCTTCATCGTATATGCCATAAAGTCTGCCAATACTGCCGTCTTGGTCTGATAACATCGGGAATGGTATATCCTTGCCTATCATTTTTGACAATTCACTTTCATTCCAAATCTTATGTACGTAGATGCTATCAACGCTTACAGAAAGGACCTGAACACCTAATTCTTTAAATTCGTCATGCTTTTCAGCAACTGCTGAAACTTCAGTAGCTCAGACAAAAGTGAAATCCCCCGGATAGAAACATAACACTACCCATTGTCCCTTATATTCAGAAAGACTAACATTTGAAAATTTACCTTCATAGAATGCCGGTGCTGTGAAATCCGGCGCCGGTTTACCAACTTTAATCATAGATTGCTTTTCCTCCTTTACAAATACTTCTTTATTCCCTGTCTGTTCTTGTACAGGCTTTTTTATCGGTGGTCTTTGACATCCTGCTTTAAATTCTTCTGGCATGTGAACACTCCTTTCAAATAAGTTTATATAATTTATGGCAATCGATAACTATTATCTATTATACATGATTATCAATGATGATATCAATAATATTTCAAAATTTTAATAAAATGTTGTCGGTTTAACATAAACGTGATAGGATAAAAATAATAAAAAGGAAAGGACAATAAAGATGATTAATAGAGGTCAGATACATATTTATACAGGGAATGGTAAGGGAAAAACCACTGCTGCCTTAGGATTATCATTAAGAGCTGTATGTGCGGGTAAAAAAGTATTTTTTGGCCAGTTTATTAAAGGAATGGATTACAGTGAGTTAAAGGCTTCAGAATATTTACCGGGATTTGAAATCAAACAGCTTGGAAGAGATTGTTTCATATTTAATGATCCGACGGAAGATGACATAGTAGCGGCAAGGAAAGGTTTAAACTATTGTAAGGATATAATAGTAAAAGGGGAGCATGATTTAGTAGTGCTTGACGAACTCAATATAGCACTTTATTATAAGCTTTTTACTGTAGAAGAAGTAATTAAAATGTTGGAGCATAAAAAAGAAGAAACCGAGATAGTTATAACCGGACGATATGCGCCTAAAGAATTAGTAGATTTGGCAGATTTGGTCACAGAGATGAAAGAAATAAAGCATTATTATAAAGAAGGATTAGAAGCCAGAAAAGGTATCGAATTTTAAAATAAACTAATTAAAAAAGTATAAAATATGGAATATTAATAATTTTTGAAAAGGAGATAAAAAATGAAACTTATTTATAAAGGCAAAACAAAAGATGTATATGAAATGGAAGATGGCAATTGCTTGTTAAAATTTAAAGACGATGTCACCGGGGTGGATGGAGTATTTGATCCCGGGGCAAATACTGTAGGTTTAACAATAGAAGGGGCTGGAATGTCGGCACTTAGATTGACAAAAATGTTTTTTGAAATATTAGAGGAAAAAGGTATCCCCACCCATTATATTGGTGCAGATATCAAAGAAGGAACTATGATAGTAAAGCATGCAGAGCCATTTGGTAAAGGCATTGAGGTTATTTGCAGATACAGGGCTGTAGGAAGTTTCCTCAGGCGCTATGGTTTATATGTGGAAGAAGGTCAGCCTCTGGATGCTTTTGTAGAAATAACATTAAAAGATGATGACAGAAATGATCCGCCCATTACAGAAGATGCTTTGGTAATGTTAGGGATAACTACAAAGGAGGAATATGACACATTAATAAAACTTACAAAGGAAATCGGTAATACAGTAAAAGATGAATTAGCTAAAAAGAATCTTGAGCTTTATGATATAAAATTTGAATTCGGTAAGGTAGATAAAGATAAAAAGATAGTTTTGATTGATGAAATTTCCGGTGGAAATATGAGAGCTTATAAAGATGGAAAACATATTGAACCTCTGGAATTGGAAAGATTGATGCTTAATAAAGATGCATAAGTGCATCAATAGCGAGGGGATATTATGTTTTTTATAGGGATTTTCGGCATAGAGAGCAAGAAAAAAGATATAAAAGCTTTAACAAATATTCAGTGCAAGAACTGTAATTTAAATACTGATGGCAGTCTGATAAAGGTTTACAATGTATTTCACTTTTTCTTTATTCCCCTTATTAAATGGAATGAAAGATATTTTGTTATATGCAAAAACTGCGGTTTTGTTTATGAAATTCCCAAGGATAAGGGTAAAGGTATAGAAAGAGGAGATAGCATTGAGATTAATTATTGGGACTTAAAAGCCGCAGAAGGTATACCTTTTAGTCATCCGCCAGTGGAATTTAAATGCAAAAATTGCGGTCGTGTTATAAAACCGGATTATGAATACTGCCCACACTGCGGAAATAAAAATGAATAAACAGATACAACTCAATTTTAATCAAATATTAATAATCTACAGTAATAAACATATAAAATGTATGAATTTTAACGATTCTATATTATAAAATGGAGAATTCTGTAGAAAAACATTGAATAATTGAAAAACATAGTCTATTATTATATAAATAGGCTTTTTCAGTTATTCTTACTGATTCTTTTATTACCTTGTAACTTTCCTATATTTAAATAATTCAGCTAGTTTTGTAAAAGAGTATACTATCATATATTAAAAGTATAATCATACTTTAATGGGAAAAAGCTTATTAAATGTTTTAAACTATTGAATACAGAGTTCTGAGGAAACGTACAAGCTTAAGGGAGGGTTTGTTATGACAAAACATCTCCATAAAAAAGAATTTATAAGAAGTGTCATAGTAACAATAATCATTTCTATTTCCATAGCAGCGTTGATATATCATTTTGCTTCAAAAGCAATTATTTCAAATGTGACTGAGTCTCTTACAGAAATTGCTTCCCTCGGGTCAAAAGCCGTTGGAAATGAGCTGCAAGGTAGGCTGGATATTATTGAAACTATTGCAACAGGGAATACAATTATAGATCCGGAAATTTCCATGGACATAAAATTTGAAAAGCTAAGGAGAGATGTAAGTAGAAGAGGCTTATCCATGATTGCTATTTCCGATGTATCGGGTAATGCTATTACTACCGATAATCAAACGCCCTATGTAGGAGATAGAGAATATTTCAAGATAGCACTAGCCGGGAAGAAGAATATATCCGAACCTATAGTTAGCAGAGCGGACGGCAATCTGGTTATAACTTTTGCAGTTCCGGTTATTTACAATGATGAAATTACAGGAGTATTATTTTCCATAGAAAACATTGAGACCCTGTGCACGATAACTGACAGTGTTGTATTGGGCGAATATGGGAGTTCCTATATAGTAGACGGTAAGGGTACTATAATTGCCCATAGAAATAGGGAATATGTAAAAGAAGGGCTGAATCCTTTAAAGGAGCAGGAAAATAAATTTTACGATAAAAGTGTTTATGATTTTTTTATAAAAGTCTCAGAGAGTGAAAAAGGCGGCAGTCAGTATATTTTAGATGATTCCGTGACTTATGCCGGTTATTCAAAAATAAGCGGAACAGATTGGTCTTTTGTAATTTCCGCTCCAAAGAATCAGATATTTAAAAGTGTAGATCGAATATACAATTTAATAATCACTATACTTATATTGGCTTTGCTAATCTTTACAAGTGTTCATATTTATACCAAGTATTTAAAAAAGACTCTTGAGGAAGAAAAAGCCTTTGTCAGCACCGCAATAGAAGCAGCGAACCTTATTGTAATGAATATTGATTCTCAAGGGAATATTTATAATTTTAATAAATATGCGGAATTAATACTAGGTTACAAAACTGCAGATGTAGTAGGAAAACTAAAGCTCCAAGATTTAGTTTGTGATGATTATGAAGATAAGTGCATAGAGTTTTTAGGTTTTATAGCTGAAAAAGATAGTGCTGATAATTACGAGCTTTCATTAAAAGGCAAAAACAATGAAGCCTTTTATATTTATTGGAACTTAAATATTTTACCGGGATACGGAGGAAATAAAGTTGAAATAGTGGGTATAGATATAACAAAAAGAGTAGAGCTGGAAAAAGAATTAGTTGAAAAACACGATGAACTATCATCTCTTTATGAGGAACTTTATGCATCAGAAGAGACATTGAGACAACAATATGATGAATTATTAAGCAATCAAAAGACAATACATAAGTTAGCTTATTTCGATACTCTTACCGGATTACCTAATAGGATAAGCTTAAAAAATTTATTTGATATCCATATTAAAAATTCAAATATCAAATCTTCATTGCTGCTTTTGGATTTAGATAATTTTAAATATGTCAATGATGTATTGGGGCATAATGCCGGAGACAATCTTTTGATAAGAGTGGGGGAGAGAATAAAAGAAATTCCAGGGCAGGATAGCTGGGTTTCAAGACTGGGCGGCGATGAATATATGATTTTAATAAAAGGCTTTTCCGATATTAAAGAGATTAGTGATTATGCTGATAAACTTTTGAAAGCTGTAGAATCGGGTTTTTATATAGAAAACACTCCTATAAACATTTCCTTTAGTATGGGCATTGCTATTTACCCTAATCATGGGACTAGCTTCAATGAATTGATGAAATCCGCCGATACTGCTATGAATCATGCTAAAGAGACCGGCAGACGGAAATATATATTTTATAGTCATGAAATGAACGAAGTTTTTATGAAGAATATGGCCATAGAAAACAACATAAGAAAAGGTTTAAACAATAATGAATTTTTGTTGCATTACCAGCCTCAGATAGAGATTTCAACAGGTAAAATCAGAGGTTTTGAAGCATTGTTACGATGGAATAGCGAAGAATACGGTTTTATACCTGCTGCAGAGTTTATAGATGTAGCGGAATCATCAGGGCTTATACTATCATTAGGAAAACTTGCTTTAAATGAGGCTTGTGATTTTATTAAGCATTTACAAGATATGGGGTACTCTCATTTGAAAGTTGCGATAAATATTTCCATTTTACAGTTGATGCAAGATAATTTTGTAAATATGATACTGGATGTAGTAAAGGAGAAAGGTTTGAAACCGGAATATTTGGAATTAGAAATAACTGAAACAATTTTAATGGAATTTGTAGAGCAAAACATGGATAAGATAAAAAAGCTAAATGATTCGGGTATCAGCATTTCTTTAGATGATTTTGGCACAGGATACTCATCCTTAACGTATTTAAAAGAACTGCCTTTTAATATACTAAAAATAGACAAATCATTTATTGATGAAGTTATGACTTCTAAAGAAAAAAGTATTTTAACAAGCTCAATAATTTCCTTTGCTCATAAGCTGGAACTAAAAGTAGTAGCTGAAGGGGTTGAAACAAAGGAACAGTTGGATTATCTTTTTAATCATAAATGTGATATAGCGCAGGGGTATTTTATAAGCAGGCCGGTGCCTAAGGATGAGGCTTTAGACTTTTTGATTAAACATTCTTGATATAATCATAGCATTTTATTTTAGAAACGATAAAAAACTTACCATTTACACTACTGAAAAAAGCTAATATAATATTTGTTGTGGCTAAAGGAATGTGAAGGGGTTTATAGATATGGAAACTAAGAAGATTCGGACTTCAAAGACAGTTATTATTTTAATATTATTAATTGTACTTACACTTTCTATAATCGGTCTTGTTATAACAACGAGGAAGAATTTGGGGAATTTTGGGCCGAAAGAATTCAAAGAAGTAGATACAAGCGTAGTGTTTGAAAAGATGGAAAGAATATCGGAGTTGTCCACTATTAAATATTACTATAGCGATGTTATTGCATATAAGAATAAGAAGAAGCTAAAAGATTTTGATATACCATTTACAGAAAAAAGTTTTTTAATAAAATATGACGGTTATATTAAAGCGGGAATCAATGCAGGTAGCATAAGGATTGTATCGGAAGAAGATAAAAGTATAAAGCTTATAGTAAAGAATTCTAAAGTATTAGATCATGTTGTTGATGAAAGCAGTCTATATGTTTATGATGAAAAAAGTTCTATTTTCAATGAATTAAGTATCAGTGAGGTATTTGAACAAATAGTTTTAGAGAAGTCCGGCATAGAAGAAAAACTGATTGAAAAGGGATTTTTAAAAGAAGCGGATAATAATTTAAAATCATATTTGGAGGATATGCTTAGAGAACTGGGCTACGAACAAATTGAAATATTTTTTGAAGCCGGTTTGTAGTATGCAGCTCTAACGAGTAAACATTTTTCGAGATAAACCATCCAAAGATGTAGTAAGATATGATATAATAATAGTGATGTAACTATTGATACTACTATATCTAAG
>JALNWH010000021.1 GCA_023230985.1 Bacillota bacterium | reverse complement strand
TTTGAACATACTTTTGCAAAAACTAAAAGAAGTATCCCTATCTGTTTTACCTGTTACAGCTTTAGTTGTTGTATTGAGGTTTACAGTAATCCCCATAGAAACAAATATGTTTATAAGATTTTTAATAGGTGCCGTATGTGTTACTTTGGGTTTGGGAATTTTTCTCTTTGGTGCTCATATAGGCATTGTAGAAATCGGAGGTCTTATGGGTGAAACCATATTTAAGACAAATAAAATGTACTTAGTGGGAATCCTTGGCTTCATACTGGGTTTTCTTATAAATGCGGCAGAACCTGACTTACAGATATTGGCCAGACAGGTAGGTTTAGCAACAGGCGGTGTTGTACCGGGTTTCCTTTTTTTAATTGTTGTTTCCATAGGTGTGGGATTTTTGGTAGCAATAGGTCTGATAAGAATTATTAAAGGTTTTCCTCTTAATAAAATATTTACTTTTTCATACTTTATAATACTTATCCTCGGCCTGTGGGCTTCGGAAGAATTTCTCGCCTTTTCAGTAGATGCGTCCGGAGCCACGACCGGATCTATGACAACTCCCTTTATACTTGCCTTGGGTTATGGAGTATCCCGTCTAAAAGGCGGTAAAACAACAGAGGAAGACAGCTTTGGCATGGTTGGTCTTGCATCTGCCGGTCCAATAATCGCAATATTAGCCATGGGAATAATTAAAAAACTAAAGCATATGGAAGTTTATATGGAGTCTTTTACACCGAACGTAGGCATTTTAGGGCCTTATATGGAAGCAATTCCCCAGTTTTTTAAGGAATCCATATATACTATATTGCCTTTGCTCACTTTATTTTTGATTTTTGATAAATATAGATTTAAACTTAGTAAAAAGCATAAGAATTCTATTTTAAAAGGATTGTTATTTTCTTTTATCGGCCTTACTTTATTTTTGGTAGGGGTTAATGCCGGGTTTATGGAGGTAGGAAGAGTATTGGGTGAAAATATTGCAAAACTCCATCCTTGGGCTTTACCTGTTATCGGTTTTTTATTAGGAATGGTAATTGTTTTAGCCGAACCTGCAGTATACGTGCTCACTGAGCAGGTGGAAGAAGTCACAGCAGGACATATAAAAAGAAAGGTAATTTTAATCACTTTGTCCATAGGTATTGCTTTTGCTGTATGTGCTTCCATGCTCAGAATCATGATACCGGCTCTGAAGCTTTGGCATTTTCTATTACCGGGATTTGCTTTTGCTGCTTTTCTCTCCTATAGGGTGCCCCCCATATTTGTAGGTATTGCTTATGATTCCGGAGGAGTAGCCTCGGGACCTATGACAGCTACTTTTATTTTGGCTTTTGCCCAAGGGGCTGCTAATGCCATACCATCGGCTAATGTGCTGATAGACGGTTTTGGTGTTATCGCTATGGTAGCTATGACCCCTTTGGTAGCAATACAGCTTTTAGGAATACTGTTTAAAATTAAAGCCGGTAAAAAGGAGGTTTTAAAACATGAAACAAATTAAGAAAAATTATACGCTTTTCAGTTGTATTTTAGACTTTGGAAAGGGCAGTAAAGCATTGGAGTTATCGAAGAATTTTGGATGCTACGAAGGTACTATTTTTCTCGGCAAAGGCACGGTAAGCACTGATTGGCTAAATGTTTTAGGTGCTTTGGATATCAGAAAAGAAATATTTATAACTATTATCGATGAAGAAAAAGAAGATGCGTTTTACGAGGCAATAACAAAACAGTTTAATCTAGACAAGCCCGGCCATGGTATTGCTTTTTCAATGCCATTAAAATATTGTATAAAATTAAACAATTTGAAATATGAATCAAACAAAGAAATGAGAGGTGCTAATAAAATGAATTATGAATGTATCTTTACTATTGTTGACAAAGGATTATCCGAAGATGTATTGGAAGCAGCAGAATCTGAAGGTTCAACAGGAGGAACGGTAATCCACGGCAGAGGCACAGGTACACAGGAAAAAGCAGTACTGTTTAATATTAAAATAGAACCGGAAAAAGACATAGTCATGATATTGTCAAAAACCGAAAAAACGGAATCTATTGTTGATGCTATAGAAAAAAGATTGAATATTAGTAAACCCGGTTGCGGGATTATATTCGTCATGGAGGTAAATAAGGCTATTGGTTTATATAAAGATTAGCATTTCACACTATGGAGCTTGCATTTACTACCATATTTCTTCCCAATTCCTTCGCTTTATACATAGCTCGATCAGCTAAGTTTATAAGGTCTTGAGGTTCATTACTTTTACTTGGAATCACTGCAGCAACACCTAAACTTACTGTAATAACAGAGTCTATTCCTTTATTCTCTATACCCAAATCTTCTATACTTTTCCTTATTTCTTCAGCTATTATCGTAGCTCCTTCTTCTGTTGTATTATATAATAAAACCACAAACTCCTCACCGCCAAAACGTGCAATAAAATCTCCGGGGCGCTTTAAAGAATTTTTTATTACTTTAGCAACAATCTTTAAACATTCGTCACCTGTTAAATGTCCATAGGTATCATTAAATATCTTAAATTTATCTATATCTATCATTATTAATGCCAAAGGCTGCTTCTCCCTTTTGCTAATTCCCCACTCTTTGGTAAATGTTTCGTCAAAACACCTTCTATTGGGTATACTTGTAAGCCCGTCAATAGCTGAAATTTTTTCTAACTCTTCATTTACCCTTCGAAGCTTCTCATTGGCATCGTTAAGTTCACGTGTTCTTTTAACAACACTTTGCTCCAAACTTTTATTAAGTTTTTTAAAACTCATTATCCAGTATATGGTAAGCGATAGGAAAATAATCAAAACAAAAATGATTCCGTACAATACTGTATTCCTGATTCCCTCTTCTGTATAATAAACTACTTTTTTCCCTTGCCATTTATCGATTATCTCAGTCATTGAACCATCAGATTTTATCTTTTTTAGTCCGGTATTTATTTTATTAAGTAATTCTTCATTACCTTTTTTTACAGCTATTCTGGAATATCTTATTTCAATAGGGTCTTCCGCTATTACAATACCCTTTATCCTGTTTTTAGCAAGTTCATACTCTCCTACCCATTTATCCACAACAATTGCATCAAGATCCCCGGACTCAATCATTTCAAAACCGGTATACCAATTCTTTATGGTAACAATATTGATTCCATAATAACTCTTTAACAAATGATAAGGATAACCTCCGACTTCTACTCCTACTTCTTTATCTTTTAAGTCTGCAACATTATTTATATAGTTATTTCCACTTTTTTTAAATATGCAAAATTCTGACTTCAGTATAATGTCAGAGAAGTCAAATACTTCTTCCCTTTCCGGGCTTGGGTTGATATGAATAATCGCATCGGCTTCTCCCAGTTCCACTTTCTTTTGCGCTTCTTCCCAATTCATTGCCTTAATTTCAACATTACATCCTGCTTTTTTACATAATGCCTTAGTTATATCAACCATTACACCCTTTGCTACGCCATTTTCTTCATAAACTACAGGGGCAACGTTTTTATTCCCTAAAAATAAAAAAGAGTCCCCGCAATCATTATCAGAATATACAAAACAAATAGATAGGTATGATAATAATATGGTTATTATTAGAATAAGCACTGCTATTTTGCTTTTATTAATTTTACCTATCATACCATCTCACTCCGATATATTCTTACATTTCTAAATTGAGCATAGAATCTCTACATAACATTACCAAAAATGGTCTTTACATTCATCTTTTATTAATTTTTAATGATATTGCAGAATTATTATAATCCTTGTATAATTCGTTAATCAACTTAAATATCCTTTATATTCAGAAAAATATATTTGGTGTAAGTAAAATATTAGCTTTAAATAAATACTTCACAATTCCTTATTAAAACTTTTTTACCCCTCCAACTAAAAGAACGATCTCCATATTTCTTATTAAAATCTTTATGAGATATATTGGTTATTTCATCACAATCAATATTATAAATAAGATTTGTTTTGAATTCTTCAATTGGCGTTTTATCTATATTTTTATTATGCGGGCATACATCTTGGCATGTATCGCAACCCCACACTAGGTGATTTCTCCTCAATATCCCAATCTCACTT
Source organism: Bacillota bacterium (assembly GCA_023230985.1). GTDB lineage: Bacteria > Bacillota > Clostridia > Lutisporales > Lutisporaceae > JAAYKT01. The sequence continues at coordinate 18,871 of JALNWH010000021.1, read as the reverse complement.
AATTTTAATTCACCTTTTTTCTGAGTTAAATAAGATTTACATTTCAAAGGATTTATTGTGCCATCGCCTGTAATACATTGGCCTAGGCAATTATCCATGCATTTATAGCATTTCATACATGTTCTATCATCGGGCTTATCAGGTTCAAAGGGATAATTACTTAATATATATCCTATAAATACGTAAGAGCCATATTTATCATTAATAATGTGACCATTTATGCCTCGAAAACCTAAGCCCGCTTTATAAGCCAAATACCTGTCACTTAATGGGCCTGTATCTATATAAGCCTTATATTCAAAGTTTTTTAAATTATCTTTTAAGTATTGGCCTATTATTTCAAGCTTTTTTTTGATTATAATATGATAATCAGTAGAATATACATATTTTGATAAATTAGCCTCCTCGAACGTCCCAACATAGTAAGGAAAAAGACATACAATTATAGATTTGATGTTGGACATTGTTAAGGTCGGATTTATTCTTTTTTCAAATTCTTTTTCTTCAAAACCGGTTAAATGGCCTTTTTCGATTTGCTTCTTCCACACATCGCCAAAATCTTCATAGGGTCCAAGATTCGCTATCCCCACATACTCAATATTATTGGCTTTACAAAACTCGATAAGTTCTTTTTTCATCTGAACTTCTCCACTTTTTATATTTACCCTACCATACCAAAATTCTTAATTAATAGCAAATAATTCGCTCTAAGTATACAGTAGATTTGTCACTCGGAGCGAAGTAAAGAACTTATTATCTGTCGGAAAGATCCTTCGGCTAAAGCCTCAGGATGACAAATTGTATAGCCTCAGGATGACAAATTGTATAGCCTCAGGATGACATGTAAGTAGAAAAGGCCTCGGGATAATAGTTTCAAATCGGCAAAGATATTCTCTGCTTATTTCCTTATAAAATATCCTATGGCAAAACCAATACCTAAAGTTGCTATAGTATAGATAATAACCGGCACTATCAATGCCTTTGATAGCTTCCCTGCTAAAAAAACTGCTGTGGGACCATCTGCCCCGCCTATTATTCCAATAGAACTTGCTTTGCCATTACTGATATTTTCCTCAGGTTCATTTATTTCTTCTTCCGTTGCCGAGCTTTCTTCTAATTCACTGCCATCAAATATTACCTCATCACCGGAATAAACGGTATTTGTACTCCCATCAAAAGCAAATTCCGTCATCTCTCCATCGCTATTTATAAAGGCTTTAATTGCAGCGGCTTCCATCATTAAATAAATACTTGCATCCTTTGGCAAAATTAAAGACAAATTCTTATAATCTAAACTATCAACCTTATATGCTCCCCAAGCAATTTTATATCCCCTTCATGTTTTTTCCAAAGATACGAGAGCATAATCGCCTACTGCCGGCTCCATTCGTTCACTATTACCTTCAATCTTATTAAAAGAATATTCATAAGGCACCAAAATATCCACATTTTCTAATTTATGCTGCTCCTTTGGTGCGTTTGCATTTAGGTCTTTTGTGGATATAATTCTTTTTTCTACTCGCAAACTGATATACTTATCGTCTATATGAACTATCTCACCTAAGACTAAAGCATCGTGGTCATTATGCATAAACCGATAAAGTGCGTCCGCTGCATATACATTGCTCCATAGAATCATTATTAAAATTAATGTTATAATTATTATATTTTTAGCCTTCATACAACCACTCCTTTCTTTTATTTATTCTTTTATATTCGGCTTAATATGTTAATATAACCTGCTTTTTCAGCCATGAGCATACCCCAATACTATTCCTATTATAATTCGCCATTTATTTAATAAATCCTTTTATGTAACAGTTGGAACTTTCGAGGAATAAGACTCTTCGCTATCGCTCAGAGTGACATTTTCATCACACTTGTCATACTGAAGGAACATAGTGACTGAAGTATCTTGTCTCTTAACGATCAAATCAAATAAAATATGCTTCTATCAGTTGGAAAGGTTCAATTCTCATAATAATCAGGATTTTAATCTCTTAAAGATTACCGCTTGCCACAATTAGTAAGTAACTTTATAATGAGATTAGTATAAAAGTGAGTGAGATGCATAAATCTAATATAATTCTAATCAAATTTTAATCTTTATTATATTTGTTTTAAATGTTGTGTTGCTATAATTAAGCCATATTAAATAACAGGAGGTTATATTATGGTAACGTTAGATCAAGTAGAAAAACTACGTCAAAGAGCAAATGTCTCGTATGATGAGGCAAAAACAGCTTTGGAAGAGACTAATGGCGATATTCTCGAAGCTATCATTAACCTTGAAAAAAAAGATCGCGTTGAGGCACCCCAAGGTGGAGGATATTATAATTCAAAAGAGTCTTTTCATAACAAAAAAAAGGATGACAGTGAAGCAAGGAAAAGATTTGAGCAAAGACATGAAAGAAGACATCATTTTAGAGAAACAATCCATGATTTTGCAAGATGGGTCAGGAAAATGATAGGTAAAGGCAACAGGAATCATTTTGAAGTTGATAAAAATGGAAACAATGCTATTTCAGTCCCTGTCACCATATTAGTAATCGGGTTGTGTTTCGCATTCTGGATCATAGTCCCTCTTTTGGTACTGGGTCTGTTCTTAGGTTATAGATATTCCTTTGCAGGACCGGATTTAGGCAAAGACGGAATAAATCGTGCAATGGATTCAGCTGCCAAAGTTGCAGAGAACTTAAAGAAAGAAGTTAAAGGTGAAAATTCAAATGAGGAGAATTCTGATAATTGAAGACGAAGAAAAATTGGCACGTTTTGTTGAACTGGAGCTTAGGTATGAAGGATATGAAGTAGATAAAGCTTTCAACGGAAGGGATGGGTTGGAATTGGCCAAAACCCGGCCCTTTGACCTTATACTTTTGGATATAATGCTGCCGGGATTAAACGGTATTGAAGTCTTAAGAAGGATTCGGCAGTTTTCTCAAGTGCCTGTCATTTTACTTACTGCGCGGGATGCCGTAGTAGATAAAGTAGCAGGGCTTGATGGCGGAGCCGATGATTACATAACAAAGCCCTTTGCCATAGAAGAATTGCTGGCTAGAATTAGAACAGCATTTAGAAAGAATAATTACAGTAATCAATCCGTAGAAAAAAACAATCTTATTATTGGTGATTTACAATTAGACCCTTTAAAAAGAGATGTACAAGTAAAGGGTAATCCTGTATATCTAACAAAAAGAGAATTTGATTTATTACATTATTTATTAGAAAATAAAAATATAGTCCTTGACAGGGAAACAATTCTTGAAAAAATTTGGGGTTATGACTTCTCCGGTGAAACCAATGCCGTTGATGTTTATATAAGATACCTAAGGACAAAAATCGAAGAGCCTTTTGATTTAAAAATCATACAGACTATAAGAGGAGTAGGGTATGTAATTAAAGATGAGTAAGAAAAATGAATCTTCAGCTAATTTGACTTCCAGAATACGTTCATCTCTTGTATTAAAATTAAACTTTCATATGATAAGCAGATTGATTTCCGGATTTTTGCTAATTAATACGTTCATTGTTTTGATGGTTTTTTTTGTTGTTATATGGAAAGCTGAAGAAGGTGCTAAAAACATTATTGAAGTATTAAAAGAAAATCCGGCGGCCATAGAAACTATTTCCCGGGAAAAATATGAAATTTCGACGGTAAAAGAACTTTCAAAAGGTATAAAGATATCTAATAGTCTTAAAAAAAGGCTCCCCATAGATATATATGGTATAAAAAGAAATATAAAATTGCCGGATAACCACAGGGAAATGAAATTCTTGGAGAAAACCTACATGACAAAATATATCATGGAATTTCCTCTACACCATACCAATTATCAAATAATATACCCTATAGGCCCTGATTTAAAACTCTTTGTCCGTTTTTTTACCTTTCTCTTAATCTTTGAATTATTATTTATTTTAATCAGTTTAAGAAAAGGGTATAAAAATATTAGAAAGACTCTTCAACCTATTGCTGAACTCGCTAAAACAGCACAAAGTTTAAATGCTGAAGTATCTGCATTAGGCGGCACACAATTAAAAGATTTGGCAGGGGTTATAAGCAATATAGATGCTAATAGACTGGATAGCTATATATCAATCGACAGTTCCCAAGATGAACTCAAAGATTTGGCTTTTGCAATAAATGGTATGCTGAATCGAATTAATGATTCGTATCAGTCTCAAGTCAGGTTTGTTTCCGATGCTTCCCATGAACTGAGAACACCTATCTCCGTCATCCAGGGCTATGCCAATCTATTAGATAGATGGGGCAAAAACGATGAAAAAGCCCTACAGGAGTCTATTGATGCTATAAAGTCCGAAGCCGGAAGTATGAAGGATTTAGTTGAGCAGCTTCTTTTTTTAGCCCGAGGGGACAATGAAACAATTCAACTTCATAGGGAAGTATTTGATTGTTGCGAAACAATGGATGAAATAATCCGTGAAACCCAGATGATTGATAAGGGGCATGTATTTGAAGTTGAACTGGATAAACCTGCTTATATCAATGCGGATAAGCAGCTTCTAAAACAGGCGATAAGAATTCTTGTAGACAACAGCATAAAATTTACTCCTGTCGGCGATAAGATTATCCTAAGGGTAAATAAAAAAGAAAAAAATGTGTATGTAGTGGTTCAAGACAGTGGAATTGGTATAGATTCAGAAAATTTACCAAAAATATTTGATAGGTTTTATCGCTCAGATGAATCCCGGGCAAGAAAAACCGGTGGTTCCGGTCTTGGTTTGTCTATAGCCAGATGGATTATTGAACGACATGGCGCCTATTTTGAGATATTGAGCAGGGTGGATATAGGTACACGCATAACTATTGTTTTTTCTGAAGCAAAAGAAATAAAAAGTGATAAATCTCCCGAAAAATAATGTTTATATTGCCCCTTTAAAACTATAATGATATACTAGCATTAAGTATTAGCACCAGGTGCTAAATTATAGGAGTAAAGTATGGAAACAAAAGAATTGATTATAGCAAATATTAAGGTTCCGGTGCCAATTATTCAAGGCGGAATGGCCGTTAGAATATCTACAGCACCGTTGGCTGGTGCTGTTGCAAATGAAGGCGGTATAGGTATTATTGCAGGCACAGGCATGACAGTAAAGGAACTAATTGCAGAAATTCGTAAAGCAAGAGCTATTACAAAAGGCACATTAGGTGTAAATGTACTTTTTGCTGTAAGAAACTTTGCTGATTTAGTAAAGGCCGCTATCGAAGAAGGTATTGATCTTATCATTTCCGGTGCCGGCTTTTCCAGAGATATGTTCTCTTGGGGCAAAAAATACGGAACCCCAATAGTTCCCATTGTTTCATCAGCAAAGCTGGCAATGTTAGCGGAAAAACTTGGAGCTGCGGCTGTAGTGGTTGAAGGTAAAGAAGCCGGAGGCCACCTTGGCACGGATAGACCCCTGAAAGATATCCTTAAAGAAGTTTTAAAAAGTATTAAAATACCTGTCATTGCCGCCGGTGGAATAATAAGCGGACAAGATATTGGGGAAGTTATGAAAATAGGTGCCGTAGGGGTACAAATGGGAACTATTTTTGCAGCCAGTGAAGAATCAAACGCTTCTGCAGAAATGAAGCAAATATATTTACGTGCAAAAGAACAAGATGTGGCGATTATTAAAAGTCCGGTAGGGTTTCCGGGACGTGTTATTAAAAACGATTTCTATAAAGCTTTAATAAAAAAAGATTTATCTAATATCCACCCATGTTCCGCTTGCTTAAAACGATGCAGCAAAGATTTCTGCATTATGGATGCATTACTCAATGCATGCAAAACCGGCAATCCCGATAAAGCTCTCGTTTTTGCCGGTGAAAAAGTCTACAATATAAGAGAAATATTACCTGTAAGTACTATATTTAAAACTTTATTAAATGAATTAACCAATAAATAATTATTTTGTCGTATGATAAGCCACTCCAATAGTACCCGGTCCGACATGTAAGCCAACCACAGGGCCTATGGGGTATACAGGAACTTCTTTGTTAGTTCTGCTCTTAATAAAATCAGCTAACTCCTTGCCTTCAGATTCGCAATTAATATGATGTACAACAACTTGACTTAATCCCTTATCTTTTATTTCCTCTAAAAAAAACTCAATTATCCTTTCAACAGCTTTCTTTTTTGTCCTAACCTTGTCAAATACTGTAGTCATTCCGTCAGATACTGTAAGTATAGGTCTTATTTTAAGAATACTGCCCAAAAGCGCAGATGCAGTTCCTATTCTTCCACCTTTTTTAAGATATGTAAGAGTCTCGGGAACAAAAAGGAATCTACTTCTTTCAATTACATTATGAATGGAATCAATCACACATTTTAAGGGTTTTTCCGCTTTCGCCGCTACTGCTCCGGCCAAAACTGCAAACCCCATTTCCATGGAGTTGGATTTGGAATCTATAATTTCAATAATTGCATCCGGATACTTTTTTATAACCATTTCCTTGGCTTTAAGAGCTGTTGAATATGTACCGCTCATAAGAGATGATATAAATACACCTACCACACTATGCCCAACAGACACTATATTTTCAAAGCAGTCTATCAAAGTATTTAATGTTACTTGTGAAGAAGTTGGCAAATCTTTACTTTTTGAAAGTCTTTCATAAAAGTAATTATAGTCCATTTCTTCTTCCAAATAGGTATCCAAGCCAAAATTTACACTCAAGGATACAACACTGATATTTTGTTTCTCCCTAACATCCTTCGGTATATAACCGGTACTGTCGGTTACAATTTTTATACCCATAATATGCTCCTTCCTTGTTCTATTGCCATCTTATTTCACAAGTTTATTAATCTTGCAATTGTAAACATTATATAGGTCATTTCATGAATTTTCAACATGATTCCCATAAGCTTAAATTATAGTATTCGATACGTAGTAGTATTCTTACCTAATTCTTTAGCTCTATATAATTGTTTATCCGCAGCTTTTATAAGCGATTTAACATTCGTACCGTCTTGCGGATAAGCTGCCAAACCAATTGATATTGTAAAATGCGGAGAACCAGTTGCCCCTACACGCTTTCTAAATCGCTCGGCTATCATATATGCATGGCTGATTTCTACATCAGGCAAAACAATTATAAATTCATCACCGCCATAGCGGCCTATCAGATCAAACTCACGAATGCTGCCTTTACCGATAGTAGCCAAATGCTTAATACATTTATCTCCAACTATATGTCCCATAGTATCATTAATATTTTTAAAGTCATCAATATCAAAAATCATTATGGAAAATATTGATTCCGAATTTTTGTAAATCAACATTTCCATAGAATCAATGATAGCTTTTTTATTCATTACCTGAGAAAGATGATCTATCTTTGAAATATCTAATAGTCTCTTATTAGCATTTTCAATTTCGATTACTCTCTTTTTAACTTCTTTCTCAATTGACCAATTTATATCTGATAATATTTTATCTGTATCTTTTATTTTATCAAATTGTCTTTTCATTAACATTAAGTAAAAATAAAATAGTAAAAAAGCATATGCCCCCAGCTTCAAAAAAGCAGCTGTCCACAAGGAACTTTTACTGCCGGAAAAATAGGAATTTAATAGAATAGATGATAGCAAGGTAACAGCCCATAGACTTATGTATCTCTCTTCTGCTTTTTCTTTAATTAATTTATACAAAATCAACCCGACTGCGGCTACAGAAATATAGTTTAATATAGAAGAATTTAGAAAACAATTACTTGCCAAAGGATATTTATAGCTTACCATAACAGTAACAATAGGGATAATAAATATTATATAACTATAATGCTTTAATTTGCTTTTATCAGGCTTTAAAATAAGTGACAACGCTATAAGCAGCAGTAATATAGGCTCAATTAATATTAAAAGCATATAAGATATTTCATAATCATTAATAAATGCCGAAATTATAATAAAAAATAGTGTAGAGAAAAATGAATAACCTATTAACCTAACTTTTACATCTTGACTTTTATGCCATAATGTAATAAGGAATATAAAAAAAGAAAAACATATTGTTATTATAAACATAAAAAAATGCGCACTATTTTTTAATTCGATTAAAACAAAATCCTGCATTTTTACTCTTCCTTTGATTTTATAATAAAATTATTGACATCTATTTATAACATATTACCACATTCTTCTAAATATATATAGCTAAATATGAAACCAAATCTAAAAGCTTTAATAAATAATTTAACCTTGTTCCAATATAAATTTATCGATTAAGGCTTATTTTAAACTTTTACTATTGCATTGTTAAATACGGGAAAAAAGAGTAGAATGGTAATAAAAGCGAGCGAGGTGACTAGCATGAAATTTTGCTGGACAACAATAATGGTGAAAGATATGGATGAATCACTTAAATTTTATCAAGATATAGTGGGTTTGTCTATTGATAGACGTTTTAAGGCAGGCTCCGGAGTTGAAATAGTATTCCTAGGTAATGGCGAAACAAAAGTTGAACTTATTGATAACAAGGAAGTAAAAGACGTAACTATTGGCCAAGATATTTCTTTAGGATTTGAAACTGACTCCTTGGATAAAATGATGGATTTGGTGAGGGAGAAAGGTTTGGAAATACATAGCGGTCCATTTCAACCAAACCCTTATACAAGATTTTTCTACGTTTTAGATCCCAATGGTCTAAAAATCCAATTTGTCGAACAAAAATAACTATAGGGAGGCACATCCTCCCTATAGTTATTTTTTCCACTTTGCCAAAGCATCTGCAAGGGCCGTATTCATAGGCTCTTTCTTACTTTTATTTTGATTTTTGAGATACTCCGTTACTTCTTTTTTTGATATTCTGGCATCTTCTTTCTTTCTTCTTTCATTGTAAACGGAAAGCCTTTCTCTATATCCGCAGCTGCACACAAATATTTGTCCCTCTCCCTCTCCATGCAGTTCCAGCTTTTTACGACAACTAGGACATCGTGCATTTGTTATTTGGGAAAGGTTTTCCCTATAGCCGCATTTTCTGTCCTGACAAATAAGCATCTTGCCTTTTTTACCATTGACTTCCAGCATATATTTCCCACAGGTAGGACATTTCGTCCTTGTTATATTATCATGTTTAAACTTTTCCTCACTATTTTTAATTTCTCTTACAACAGTTTTTGCATAATTTCTCATATTATCAAGGAATATTTCCTTTTTAAGCTCCCCCTTGGATATGGAATTTAACTTTTGCTCCCATTCAGCAGTAAGAGCCGGTGACCTCAAATCCTCCGGTACCAATTGCAAAAGCTGTCTGCCCTTGGAAGTTATATTTATCTCCTTGCCCTTTTTCTCTAACAAAAATGTATTAAAAAGCTTTTCGATTATATCTGCTCTTGTGGCAACAGTGCCGATACCACCCGCTTCACCAATGGTCTTTATCAATTCCTTACTCTCGCCTGCCATATACTTTTTCGGGTTTTCCATGGCACTTAGGAGAGTAGCCTCATTAAAGGAACCCGGAGGTCTTGTTTGCCCCTTTGTCTGATCCAACGAGGTTATAGTCAGCTTTTCTCCCTTTTCAATTTTAGGCAGCAATTGATCTTTTATATCGTCTTTGGCTTCGTCATCATCTTCACTGATTAATCTGCTGCTATATATCTCTTTCCAACCGTTTTTGATAACGGTTTTGCCTTTGGCTATAAAGATTTCTTCACCAATTCCAGCTTTTATCGTTGTTTCTTCATATTCAAAAGGGGGATATAGTACTGCCAAAAATCGTTTTACCACCAAATCATATATTTTTCTTTCCCTATCGTTTAAGTTGTTTATATTGACTCTTTGCTCTGTAGGTATTATGGCATGGTGATCAGAAACCTTGCTGTCATCTACAAAGGTTTTGTTTCCTTTTATGGGACTTTTCAAATTTTTTTCTGCCGCTGCCGAATATGCACCTGCCCCGCAGGCTTTTACCCTTTCAGGAAGAGTCTCCACTATATCCGCAGACAGATACCTTGAATCCGTTCTGGGGTACGTGAGGAGCTTGTGATATTCATATAGACTTTGCATTATTGATAAAGTTTCCTTTGCAGAAAAATTATAAAGCTTATTCCCGTCTCTTTGCAACTCCGTCAAATCATATAGCCCCGGTGAGAAGCTCTTTTTATAAGCCTTGCTCACCTCTATAACAATTCCATCTTTCCCCTGCAAAGAAGCAATGAGCCTATCACATTTATCTTTATCAAAGGTCCTCGTCTCCTTTGATTTATTATCCTGCCAAGTAAGTTTAACACCTTTAGCAATGGCACTGATACCGTAGAATTCTCTTGATTTGAAATTTTGTATTTCCTTTTCTCGTTGTGCCACCATAGCAAGGGTAGGTGTCTGAACTCTGCCGCAGGACAATTGAGCATTAAATTTACAAGTCAACGCTCTTGTTGCATTTATGCCGACAATCCAATCCGCTTCCGCTCTTGCTACAGCCGAAGCATATAGATTTTCATACTCCTTGCCGCTTCTAAGCTTTGCAAATCCTTCTTTTATTGCCTTATCCGTCACGGATGAAATCCAAAGTCTTTTGATAGGCTTCCTTATCTGTGCCTTTTCTATAATCCACCTTGCCACCAATTCACCCTCCCGTCCTGCATCGGTAGCAATGATTACCTCACTTACATCATTTCTGCTCATCTGTTGCCTGACAATAGAATATTGTTTGGATGTCTCCTTTATTACAACTAGCTTAAGCTCCTTAGGCAGCATAGGCAAATCCTCCAGTCTCCATGATGCATACTTTTTCCCATATATCTCCGGCGTTGCCAATGTAACTAAATGCCCTAAAGCCCAAGTTACAATATAATTCCTACCTTCAAAAAATCCGTTATCCTTCTTGTTACAATTCAAAACCTTGGCGATATCTCTTCCTACGGAAGGCTTCTCTGCCAACACTAATGCCTTACCCATTTAAACACCTCTTTTATACTCCTATCTTTACAATCTCTCATAGAAACAGCCTTCTATACAATGTTAACTACATAATATCAGAAGGCTGTCATTAGTTCAATATTAGGAAAACCCTTTAACCGGCATATCTATCCTTATTCAACCTTGGTGAAATAATCGTATGCCGTATTTACATCTTTGTCACCCCGACCGGAAAGGTTTATTACCACAATCTCCTCTTTATTCATTTTAGGTACTATCGAAGCAGCATAACCTAATGCATGGGAACTCTCTATAGCAGGTATTATACCCTCTGTTTTCGAAAGAAGCTTAAAACCGGCCATAGCCTCATCATCTGTAACTGATACATATTTAACCCGGCCTATATCTTTTAAATGTGCATGCTCCGGCCCCACGCCGGGGTAATCAAGCCCTGCAGAGATTGAATAGGCGGGTTTGATATTACCTTCATCATCTGTCATCATATAAGTCTTCATACCGTGAATTATGCCAACTTTTTCATCCTCAAAAGCAGAGGCATGAAAACCCGTTTTTATACCTTTACCCCCAGCCTCAACACCTATAATTTTAATATCTTCGTGTTTTAAAAAGTCATAAAATAACCCTATAGCATTACTTCCCCCGCCAACACATCCAATAAGATAATCCGGCAGTCTGCCTTCTAATTCCATAATCTGCGATTTTGTCTCCTCACCGATAACTTTTTGAAATTCCCTGACCATTAAAGGGTATGGATGAGGACCAACTACAGAACCCACGACATAAAAGGTATCGTCAGCCCTATTAACATACTCTTCAAATGCCATATCTACCGCATCCTTTAGTGTAGATGTACCTGATGTTACCTCCTGTACTTTTGCCCCCAGCATTTCCATTTTAAATACATTTAGCTCTTGTCTGCGCATATCCTCTGCTCCCATAAATATAGTGCATTCCATATTGAATAAAGCAGCACCCGTCGCTGTTGCGACACCATGTTGTCCGGCACCTGTCTCGGCAATAACCCTTTTTTTACCCATATGCTTTGCTAAAAGAATCTGTCCAATAACATTGTTTATTTTATGAGCTCCAGTATGGTTTAGATCCTCCCTTTTTAAATAAATTTTTGCACCGCCTAAGAGTTTTGTTAGTCTATCTGCATGATAAAGTAATGATGGCCTACCTACATATTCCTTTAGATATTTTTTATATTCATATTTAAATTCTTCTCCGTAACAATAATCCTTAAAAGCTTTTTCCAGTTTAGTTAAAGTTTCGGCAAGTGCCTCCGGTACGTATTGACCTCCATAATTTCCAAAATTTTTATTCATTTAATTGTCCTCTCTTTCTTTTAACATAATATTTTTATATACCCATATCGACTTTGAATCAAATTGCCACATCATTGTACCGCCTCCTTGTAAAAATAATAATAGCCTGTTCATCCACTTTTGGGACGAAAACAGGCCTATTCCGCGGTACCACCCAATTTAGACTGAAGTAAATAAAAAAGCATTCCATCCCCATCAGGACGAAATGCTTAAATCTCGCTATGCCACCTAATTTACTTCAAAATCTCATCTTTTCGGATACGAAGTATAATACTCGATATCTTACCCCTATAACGTGAGGACACGGCATCGGATACTCCAAAACATCGTTTCACCTAGCATCTCATGAACCCATTCCTTATAGTTAAAATGCTCCGGACCTTTCACCAAACGCCGGTTCGCTATGCCACTTTTCTATAAGTACTCTTTCAATCATTGATTTTTTATCTGAATTTTATTATACTAGTTAAAATTTAGTTTGTAAAGTATAAATATATACAATGTCTGAACTGCAACCTTATGTTATACTTAGTCTTGTTTTATATAAAACTGTAGTGGTAGCTCATGGCCGGCAAATAGCAAAGGAGATAATGAATAGGAATAACTCCCCGCCTTAGTTACTACGATATAATCTCCGATATCGGCCTTTGGAACTAACAGGTCTTTTACCATTATATCCGTTGCAGTACAAAGACTTCCCACAATGCTAACCTTCTCAAAAATATTTGCATCACCCTCCGGGATTAAAAATTCAAAAGCATCCTTCACAGTATATAGAGGCTCTATGGATTTCTTTATCTCCATCTCCGGTATATTTGATGCTAAAAGTTCTGCAATGGAAGGTCTCAAAAAGCCGTTAAGTCCCTTTTCCACTATCAAATACTTTGTTCCCATGGATTCCTTTATATCGGTTATGGGAGTTACGTAATATCCTGCCTCACATATTACAAATCTCCCTGTTTCTATAATAAAACGTGCCTTTAGCTTATTCTTACATTTTTCAATTAAATCATTGCATTTATAGCCCAGTGTTTTTATATCCAACGGTGCATCGTTTGTGAGTGAGTAAACCAATCCCAAACCGCCGCCGAAATTTATAAAATCTATATCCCAATTTAGTTTATCTTTACAATATTCGGCAAGCTTAAAAATGTTCTCATAATACTGATAAAGCTTCATATAATCAAGAACTTGACTTTTTATATGAATATGGAGCCCTGCAATCTTTATATTTGTCAGACTTTTAAAGAATTCTCTATGGTTAATAAGAGTGCTTTCATCTACTCCGAATTTACTGCTTATACCCTTTTCCCCATCCATATTAAAATCAGGGTTTACTCTTAACCCTACTTTTATATTTGTATTCAAATTCTTTGCAATACTATTTATCAGTATTAGCTCATTATAACTGTCAGCAATTATTATTGCCTTATCTATAGTTCTCTCAATATCCTTACGAGTTTTCCCCGGAGTCGAGTATAATATTTTTTCATAAGGCAAGCCTGCCTCATGACTTATAAATACCTCTTTCGCCGATGCGGCATCAGCACCTAACCCTTTAGACACTACATAGTCCACAATAGGTTGAAAAGGGTTTGTCTTTATAGAATACAAAAATTCAAACTGAGGGAAATTGTCTAATAATATATCTATTTGCCTTTTAATAATACCTTCGAAATATACATAAAAAGATGTTTCATGCTTTGCCATCAATCCTTTGATATTTTTTAATTTTTTATCCATTAATATATGCCGCCTCCCTATTTCCTCTCGGAAAGAGGTAATCCACCTACTCCTATACTTTCGCTTTCATACTCATTAATATAAATAGTAAAAGCCTGTTCCGGTATTCCTGTTACTTCATTCATGGTCTTTGTAAGCTTCTCTATCATTTCCTTTTTCTTTTCTTTGGTTTGCTTAGTTATCTCGACTTTTATAACCGGCATCATTAACCCTCCTTATTTTAGATAAATTCAATCCTATTCTACCATATTTTCAGGCACTTTAAATCTATATTCTGCTTTTTAGAAATTATATTGCTAGGTATAGATGATAAGCTTTACAAATGAAACAAAGCAGGCAGCCCTTTGTTAAGATTCTATTACAAATAACATGTTCTGATGACATGTTTAGACAAAAAGTTTATAATCATATTAACTATTGTTAAGTTGAAAGGGGCATTAGTGCATGAAAAAACATATTAAACTACTTATTTTAACCGCAATCATTGTAGCTTTACTACCCCTAAAGGTCGGTTCCAGTAGAGAAGAATTTGATAAAGAGGCTTCATTTGGTGAGCCTATTGTAAAAAAGGATATGAGAGGCGTCTGGGTGGCAACAGTATTAAATATTGATTATCCTGCAAAGCCTGCGACAGACTCGGAAATTTTAAAAAAAGAAGCATTGAAAATCCTTGATAACGTAAAGGATTTAAATCTAAATGCAGTGTTTCTGCAAGTACGTCCATCGGGAGATGCATTTTATAAATCTGACTACTACCCTTGGTCAAAATACTTAACGGGAGAGCAAGGTCTGGCACCTGAAAATGACTTTGATCCTCTTGCATTTTGGATTGAAGAAGCCCACAAAAGAGATATTGAGCTTCATGCTTGGATAAATCCTTATAGGGTTACAAAAAAATCCTTCGGTGAACCGGAGCATAACTTTGCAGCATTAGACCCTGCAAATATAGCTGTAATAAACCCAAGCTGGGTTGTCAAGCATAGTGACGGTAACCTGTATCTCAATCCCGGTATCCCTCAGGTAAGAAATTATATTATTGCCGGAGCTGTTGAAATTATAAAAAACTATAATGTAGACGGCATACATATGGATGATTACTTTTATCCCGGCAAAGAGTTCAATGATAAAGAAGAATATATAAAGTACGGTAACGGAGGTTTTGGCTGCATAGAAGAATGGCGCAGAGAATGTGTAAATCTGTTGGTAAGCGGTTTAGCAAAAGCCATAAAGGAGAACTCGGAAAACGTAAGCTTCGGCATCAGTCCTTTTGGTATATGGGCTAATGAAGGTTCCCATATGCTTGGAAGCGATACCCGCGGTGCACAAAGCTATTACGACCACTATGCCGATACAAGAAAATGGGTAAAAGATGAGATTATAGACTATATTGCACCCCAGATATATTGGCATATAGGTTTTGAAATAGCGGATTATGAAAAGCTGTCTAAATGGTGGGCTGATGTAGTGAAAGATACTAATGTAAGCCTATATATCGGACAGGCAGTTTATAGATTGCAATATGAAAATCCCAATAAACCGTGGTTTGGTCCCGGTGAAGTAAAAAAGCAATTGGAAATGAATAAACGGTTGCCTGAAATAAAAGGCAGTATCTTTTATAATTATAATTCTATCGATAAAGATTCTGGATTATTTTTAATGTTACAGGATTATTATAGTAGAATAAATAGTGTAGAGTAACTGAAAACCCGCATAATGCGGGTTTATCTATTTCATGGTACTTAATTCTTATATAATTCATAGCTTTACCCCTTCCAAATCCAAAAGCCATTGTTTAACAGGCAACCCACCGCCAAATCCCACTAAGGCACCTCCGGCACCTATAACCCTATGTCACGGTACAAAGAGAGCTATGGGATTTTTATTATTTGCCCCGCCCACTGCTCGAGGGGCTTTCGGCTTTCCTATCGAAGCTGCTATTTGCCCGTAAGTTTTTGTTTTACCATAAGGTATAGTGGTAAGAGCATTCCAAACGCTTTTTTGAAAAGAAGTCCCTATAAAATGCATGGGTACATCAAGTATTCTGCCTTTTCTCTTGAAATAATCAATTAACTGCTTTTTAGCCAAGTCTAAAATATTATTGCTTCCTTCTTTTAGGGCATAATCCGGTAAATGCTTTGTCACCCATTTTATCATCTCATCCTCTTTTCCTCCCGGAGTGCTGCAATATACCAGTCCCTCATCAATAGCCGCCAAGTAAACTAGGCCCTTTTCAGAATCGACTTTATCCCAATAGCATACCACTCTACTCAACCCCTTTTCCTTCACATTATTTTATATATCTAAAGTGATTATCCCAATCTTTGATAATATTTGTAAAACTTATTTATCTAAAAATAATTTCTTTATCATAAGTGCGAAATAGAGATTAAATCTTATTTTTGAGTCGTTTATATCTTTTCCTAATATGTTACCGATCTTTTTTAATCTATAGGAAAGGGTATTTGGATGAACATAGAGTATCTTTGATGTCTGAGCCACGCTGCAGTTGTTTTGTAAATAAGTTTCTAATACAATACATAAATCATCTTGATTATCGCTGTCATGCTCCATAAGAACACCTATTGAGTCATTACAAAAATCTATTATCTCTTTTCTGTCCATCATGAAAAGCAACCTATAAATACCCAATTCACTATATAAAAAAGTTTGATTGGAACCCATAAAAACTTGGCCTATTTCCAATGCTTTTTTAGCTTCTTCATAGCTTTTCCTTAGACTGGCCAATTGATAATATATATTTCCAACACCAATACAATACTTGGCATGGGGAAACTCTTTCAATATTTTATCCCCTATCCTATTACATACTTTCTTTATATCTATTATTGCATCTTTTTTATCTTTATCAATGGGGAAGTGATAGAGTATTGCGTATCTATTATGTTCATCATTTATAAAGGCTTTGGGATCCTTATCTCGGATATATGATTCTATTATATCTAAAATTCTATTATTTGAAGCCCGATAAAAAACACGCTTATTAACGGGAATATTATCTATACCGCTGATATCAATGAGTATTGCTACTGCCGGGCTTGTCACATCAAAGCTTATGAATTTGTATTTGCTTGACTCGATATCACCATTATTTATCTTACCTTGTATAAGGTCATCCAGAAAGTCCCTTTTTAGTCTTTTTTCTGTTTCAAAGGCAACCTGCTCTTTCATCATTTCCAAGGCAATGGTTGTAGCGCCATGCTCCAATGCAATTATATCAACTTGATTGGCTGTTTTAAAAAAATTTACCAAAGTTAAAAATCCATAGACCAGTCTATTAGCCACTATGGGAATGGTTATTTGTGATAAATTCTTATATTTACCATTAAAGTCCGCCATGTTTAAATTCATAGTAGACTTATCGGCGCTTTTAAGGGTATTTATATAGTATTCCGTTGCCATAAATTTGTCTTTGTATTCCTGAGATAATCTGTAAGCCAGAAAGTCGTCAACAGATTCATCATTATAATCGGGACAACTGACAGCAAGGCTGCTAAGGGCTGCATCTTCGACTATAATAACATTGTTAACAAGCTGGGTCATAACCTTAGCAATATAAGGCAGCCCATGGCTTAGTAAGACTATTTCCGTCAGTTTATTGTGAATCTCTTCCGTACGTTTTATTATCTGCCCTTGATTATCATTGATAGTATTCATTATGCTTTCCATAATTGCAGGCCATGTTGTATCAAAAGGAAGTTCAATAAGACAAAAGGAGCTGTCGTCAGCCAGTTTTGTCATCCTTTCAGGAGTCTTACCAAGAAATCTATCCGGTTTAATTGCCAATGCCGATGCACCGCCATTAATAAGAGCGGTCATCCATGTTTTTTGGGATTCTTCATTATCTTTGATGAAATAACCGGTGGTTACCACCAGTTCTCCTCCCTTTAGCCAATCAGCAGCGTCAGGTACTTCAGCAACGGTAACACTGCTGACTTCTTTATCTATACCTTGCCGCCCGCCGACAATCTTCGCTTCTTTAAATGTTGGGAGTTCCATAATATCCTTGATAGTTATTTGCATATTACCACCTTATCGTAAAATTCCAAATAATTCTCCTCTTTCATCTATAGAATAGTATCAAATACTGCTTGTGTCAAATAGCCGTTAATAATAAAGTTAATTTTTTTGTTATTAAAGATTATTATTCTACCACGATTGCTGAGCTTACAAGCCTAACGGCCTATGGCTCTATCCTTTTTTCAACATAATCTAAAGCAAATATTAATAATCTACAGTGAAAAATATTAAAATCTATACTACTCTAATACAATCATGTGTAAACAGTACGAGACCACTGATAAATCATGTCTTTCGGAAAATGTCATTCTGAACGCAGTGAAGAATCTTATTTTTCCAACACATTAAGATTCTTCGCTAACGCTCAGGATGGCAATAAAGTTGTTTTTTCAGTGGTTTCGGACAGTACTTTATTGTTCTATTTTATTTTGCTTAACATGTTCATAATATCATCGTCTATAGCCGGAGGTGCCCAGTCGATATTTATTACATCAGCTTCCTGAATTTTTAGAGATTCATAGAAGCTTTCCAAGCCTACATTGATAACCTGTACTTCTCTAAGCAAATTGTTTTCTGTCATCCAAATTCTCCTCCTTATTTGCATGTCCTCGGATTTTTAAACATTTTAGTCTCTGCCGTATTTTTCAAAATAGCTTCTTAGGGCATCTTTAAATACGTTGATATCGGGTCTTACAATACCTGCCCCAATCTGGCCCACACCGGCATTTTTATGTGCCACTCCCGTGTGTATAACGCGTACTGTGTTTGTTTCCAATATTTTAAGGAGGTCTATTCCTACAGGTAAGTTTTTAAAATCAATAGCCGGTATACTAAATAGAGGATTTTCTTTAGTAGTTATCTCATACATTTCAAAGG
>JALNWH010000020.1 GCA_023230985.1 Bacillota bacterium | reverse complement strand
GGCAGAAAGAATATCTCATTTAAGGCAACTAGGTATAAAAAGAATTTTCTTCAAAATGGCTGCATTTGATCCGGCGGATATGATTAGGGTACTAAAAATTGCATCTGTCAATAAAATAGACTTAGTTACTTTTGACGGTGCAGGTGGTGGAAGCGGTAACAGCCCGTGTAAAATGATGAACGAATGGAGTTGGCCTACCGTTTATATGGAAAGCATTCTTTACGATATACTAAATGAAATGAAGTCAAAAGGATATTTCTTGCCAAAGATAGCGGTTGCGGGTGGTTTTGTTATGGAAGATTCAATTTTTAAGGGACTTTCGTTAGGAGCACCATATATATCAATAATTGCATTAGGTAGATCTGCAATGTCGGCTGCTATGTCAGGGAAAACAGTAGGAGAACTTATTGCTAAAGGAAAAATACCCAAAGACTTGCAAAAATACGGTAATACAGTTAGCGAAATATTCAGAGATGTAAGAGAATTAAAAGACATATATGGAGATAAAGCAGAAAGTATTCCTACAGGGACCATTGGAGTATTTACCTATGTAAATAGAGTATCTGTTGGATTGCAACAATTGATGGCTTTAAATAGAAAGTTTTCTTTGAATAAGATAGATAGAACGGATATTATTGCATTAACAAGAGAAGCCGGTGATATTTCCGGAATATCAACTATTATGGACTTCAAGGATAAAGTCAGACAAATGGTGTAAGGATACGAGGAGTAGGTTATTATGTTTGATGAAGATACTGCTGTTTATACTATTGGAACAGTTGCCCGGTTTATATGTGAACATCCTGAAACATTACGTGTGTGGGAAAAAAATGATTTAATAAAGCCTGATAGACGGGGTTATCAAAGAAAATACACAAATAATGATTTGAAAAGATTAAAATTCATAAAATACTTACTGGATGAGAAAGGTTTGAATCTAGCCGGTGCTAAGCATATTATATCAATGTATCCCTGCTGGTATAATAAAGACTGCAAAGGCGGTGCATTAAAAAACAGCAGTGTTATGGTAAACGAATCCAAGCTTTGTTGGAAAAAAGAAAATACTTATTGTTTAATTATCAGTGATAAATCGGAAATATGCAATTCATGCAATATATTCAAAATTTGTATGGATTGTAATGAATGTAATAAAGATTTTGAATGATTCCAAGACTATAAAATAGGAGATGTAAAGATATGAATAAAACAGAATCAAATTGTGAAACACAAAAGTGCGGGGAAGGGAGTACATGCAGCAGCTGTAGTACAGGACAGCAAACACCTAAATCAGATGATTTTCGTGTAGATACTCATAAAGAAAACTCCATTAAAAAAGTAATTGGTGTAATTAGCGGAAAAGGCGGAGTAGGTAAATCATTAGTTACTTCAATGTTAGCAGTACTTGCAAGAAGAAAAGGTTACAGTGTCGGGGTTATGGACACTGATATAACAGGACCCTCTATCCCCAAAATGTTTGGAATTAATAAAAAAGCTCTGGGAAGCAAGGAAGGTATATATCCTGAACATACAAAAGAAGGTATTAAGATTATGTCTGTAAACCTTTTACTGGATAATGAAGATTCCCCGGTTATATGGAGAGGTCCGTTAATTTCTAACGTCGTTAAACAGTTTTGGAGCGATGTTGTATGGGGAGATTTGGATTATTTATTTCTTGATATGCCTCCGGGAACAGGCGATGTGCCTTTAACTGTATTTCAATCCATACCTCTGGATGGGATTATTGTTGTGGCATCACCTCAGGATTTAGTCCATTTAATAGTCCGCAAAGCATATAATATGGCAGTATCAATGGGAATACCGGTTTTAGGTATTGTAGAAAATATGAGTTATGTGAAATGTCCTGATTGCGGCAAGGAAATCAAGCTTTTTGGTGACAGCCATATAGATGAAATAGCATCGGAATTGGGATTAAAGGTATTAGCAAAGATGGCAATAGATCCGCAAGTTGCAGAGGCCTGTGATAAAGGCGAGATTGAAAAAACGAAAAATAATGATTTAATAGAGGCAATGAATTTTATAGAAACACATTTTAATAAATAGCACTAAACCGAGTTATGAAAAGGGGCTAACGTTATGTTGCCCCTTTTTACTTACTTTTTTTAAAAAAAGTATTAATTATTATCTTAATTATTTGAGCTATTATTCTTATGTACTCTATCACTTCCTGTGTGCCATCGCTTACCGATAAAACGGTATCTGTAACGGTTTCACTAATCAATCCGACAGCATCACCCGCATTTTCTACCTCATCTTTTATTTTTGCTGTTGCATCATCAACATTACTAGCAATAGAAGGCAGCCTGTCCAGAGTTTTATCAATATTTGATGAATTTTTATCCATCAGCTCTCTTACTCTTTTTAAAATTCCGTTTAAATTGTTTAATGTTATGAAGGTATAAACGCCGACACCCGAGATAATCAAAAAGAGTATAAGCAATCCCAAATCTTTGTACGAAATCATTGTTTATTCCCCATTTCTCTTAAATTAATCATGCATTATTCTCTACTGTTCATCGGTTTCTTCACATTTCTCAGAACACTCTTCATCAGCACATTCTTCTATACACCCTTCTTCAGTACTAACTTGCTCAACTTCAGGATGTGTTTTTTTAATACTTGCTATTCGTTCTTTTCCGTCTTCTATAACTTTAACTATTTTTGCACTTGCTTCATTAGCACCGACTTTAATATTCTCTACTGAAGTTTTTGCAGTATCGGCAATATCCTGCCTTGTTTCTTTACCGGATTTGGGAGCAAATAATACACCTAAGGCACTTCCAATAGCAGCTCCTACTCCAAGACCCGTACCTACCTTCTTTGCAGTTTCGACTGCTTTTGCTTTTCTCTTGCCTCTTTTTGCTCTATTTAAAACCTCTTTAATGGACATTAGTAACCCTCCTTTTAACTTATTTTATATATAATTATCTGTAATTATACAGGAAAAATTTAGATATTTCAATGGATTAAAACAATTAAAATTATTTATCTTTCCACAACGTTACTGCGCAGGCATAACCATAGCATAGCTTATTATATTTGCTACGATTGCTGAGTCCACCTTTACCCACAACACAATCTTAATCAAATATTAACAGTCTACAATAAAAAATATAAATATATGCAATGTCTGAACTGTAACAAACGTGTTATAGTCACTTATGATGAATAACATAAAAATTAATAAAATTCATCATAATGGAAATACTAGGAATTGGATATGAATAATATAGAAGTGTTGATTTTATAAGGAGAGAAAAACTAATTTTAGAAAAACAATGCAAGATAGAGCAAAATTGAGATAATGAGATATATTAACATGAAAAATGCCTAAATTGGGTAAATTAATATTTGCGATAATTATAAGCTTTAATTATTATTATAATGTAATTAGCACTCAGTGACACTGAGTGCTAATAATAAAATACATAGTATGTAAATAAAACTTTAAGGAGGGTTATTAATGAATATTAAACCATTAGGAGACAGAGTTGTTATTAAAGCTATCGAAACTCAAGAGACGACAAAAAGCGGGATAGTATTACCCGGCTCAGCAAAAGAAAAGCCTATGCAAGGCGAGGTATTAGCGGTAGGTTCAGGTGAATTGATTGAAGGTAAAAGAGTACCATTGGAATTAAAAGTTGGAGACAAAGTCATATATTCCAAATACGCAGGTACAGAAGTGAAAATCGAAGAAGAAGAATACTTAATTTTAAGACAAAATGACGTGCTTGCAATCGTTGAATAATTAAAGGAGGGTATAAAATGGCAAAACAAATTAAGTTTAGTGAAGATGCTAGAAGGGCTCTGGAAAGAGGAGTTAATGAACTTGCAAATACAGTGAAAATAACACTAGGGCCTAAAGGAAGAAATGTTGTTTTAGATAAAAAATTCGGTTCACCCCTTATTACCAATGACGGTGTGACAATAGCTAGAGAAGTCGAGCTAGAGGATCCTTTTGAAAATATGGGAGCTCAACTTGTTAAAGAAGTTGCAACTAAAACAAATGATGTTGCCGGTGATGGAACTACAACTGCAACTTTATTGGCACAAGCAATAATAAGAGAAGGCTTAAAAAATGTAGCAGCAGGCGCAAATCCAATAATTTTGCAAAAAGGTATTAATTTAGCAGTAGAGGCTTCAGTAGAAGGATTGAAGAAAACCTCAAAGCCCATTGAAAGCAAATCTGCTATTGCACAAGTAGCTTCAATATCCGCTGCGGATGAAACTATAGGGGATATCATTTCAGAAGCGATGGAGAAAGTAGGAAAAGACGGAGTTATTACAGTAGAAGAATCTAATACTTTCGGCACTACATTAGATATTGTAGAAGGTATGCAATTTGATAGAGGGTATGTATCTCCTTACATGATTACCGATACTGAAAAGATGGAAGCGGTATTTGATGATGCCTATATACTTATAACAGACAAGAAAATTTCCAATATACAAGAACTACTTCCAATACTTGAGCAAATGGTACAGCAAGGAAAGAAACTTTTGATAATTGCTGAAGATGTTGAAGGAGAAGCACTAGCAACTCTAATCGTTAATAAACTAAGGGGAACATTTACTTGTGTGGCGGTAAAAGCACCGGGATTTGGTGACAGAAGAAAAGCTATGCTGGATGATATCGCTATTTTAACCGGCGGCCAAGTAATATCTGAAGAATTAGGATTAGAACTTAAAGATGTTCAAATTGAACAATTAGGTAAAGCAAGACAAGTAAAGATTCAAAAAGAAAATACAATAATAGTTGATGGCGCAGGCGAAGCTCAGGTAATTAAAGACAGAATAAAACAAATAAAAGCACAGATTGAAGAAACTACTTCTGACTTTGACAAAGAAAAACTTCAAGAAAGATTGGCAAAATTAGCTGGCGGGGTTGCAGTGATTAAAGTAGGTGCAGCTACAGAGACTGAACTGAAAGAAAGAAAATTAAGAATAGAAGACGCATTAGCGGCTACAAGAGCTGCAGTAGAGGAAGGCATAGTACCCGGTGGCGGAGTGGCACTTCTAAATACAATACCTGCTGTATGTGAATTGATTGAAAAAGCTGATGGCGATGAAAAAACAGGCATGCAGATTGTCAAAAGAGCATTGGAAGAACCACTAAGACAGATAGCTGAAAATGCCGGTAAAGAAGGTTCAATAATTGTAGAGAAGGTTGTTAACAGCGAAATAGGAAATGGGTTTGACGCATTACATGACAAATATACAAATATGATAGAGGCCGGAATAGTTGATCCAACTAAGGTAACAAGATCAGCATTACAAAATGCGGCTTCCATATCTGCGATGTTATTGACAACAGAAAGTATTATTACAGATATACCGGAAGAAGAAAAACCTATGATGCCCGGCGGCGGAATGGGAGATATGGGTATGTATTAATAAAAAGCGGCGAAAGCCGCTTTTTTTAGTTCTTAGCTTTTAACTTCCGAATATCTGGTTTAATTTTGCAAAAGGAAGTATAATATAGAAAAGAAATTGTATTGGAGGTTATGGGTTTGGAAGGATTTACTCATATAAATGAAGAGGGATATGCAAAGATGGTTGATGTATCAGAAAAAGAAGAAAGCATAAGAGAAGCTATTGCTAAAGGTTCTATATATATGAATAGAGATACTTTAATGGCTATAATAGAAGGAAAAATAAAAAAGGGGGATGTATTATCCGTTGCCCAAATAGGCGGGATAATGGGTGCTAAAAGTACATCTGATATAATTCCCATGTGCCATAATATCAATATTTACGGAGCTGATATAGAGTTTAATATAGACGAAAATAATAATAAAGTTGATATAATTGCAACTGTAAGGACTGTCGGAGTAACAGGAGTGGAGATGGAGGCTCTTGCAGCAGTATCGATTGCGGCTTTAACTATATATGATATGTGCAAAGCATTGGATAAAGAAATGGTTATATCGGACATACATTTAGTCAAAAAAACCGGAGGTAAATCCGGGGATTTTCATTTTAACAGGGGCAATTTTTCCCCAATGCAATCTTAATCAATTTTGATTAAGATATAAGGAGGAAAAATGGGAAAAGATTTTACATTTACAATAGGTATTGTTGTTGTCAGCGATAAAGGATCAAGAGGAGAGAGAGAAGACAAATCGGGACCGACTATCGAAAAAGCTTTAAATCCAATTGGCGGAACAGTAAAAAAATATGATATTGTCCCGGATGAAAAAGAAGCAATTACGTCAGTGATAAAAGAAATGGCCGATAAGCTGCATATTGATTTAATATTAACAAGTGGAGGTACGGGGTTCTCTCATAGGGATAACACACCGGAAGCTACATTAGAGGTTATAAATAAGTTTGTTCCGGGTATACCGGAAGCCATGAGAGCCGAAAGCCTTAAAATTACTCCCAAAGCAATGTTATCGAGAGCAGTTGCCGGTATAAGAAAAAGCTCCTTAATTATTAATTTACCGGGCAGCCCAAAAGCTGTAAAGGAATCTCTGGATGTACTTATTCCCGTACTTGAGCATGGCATAGAAATACTCCGTGGAGATGCAAGTGATTGTGCAAGACATTAAATTTCTTAAATTCGTCATTAAATTATTATATTTTCAACTAATAAAGCATAAATTACCTTATTAGAATCAATTAAAAGCCTTACAAAATCAGCATTAAAGACTAAAAAAACAATAAATAGAAAATACTCTTATTTTATAGAATATTTATTGACGTTATTTTAACAATCGGGTATCATATTATTGTGAGTGTCGTTTAAAATATTTTATTAGGGGGATCTCAAATGGAAATGGTAAATTTGACAATTGACGGCGTCCATACAAGGGTTCCTAAAAACTGGACTGTTATGGATGCGGCAAAGGCTATTGGTATTGATATCCCGGCTCTTTGTTATTTAAAAGGTGTCAATGAAATAGGTGCATGCAGGATATGTGTAGTTGAAGTAGAAAAAGCTAGGACACTACAGGCTTCGTGTGTTCTTCCTGTTGCCGAAGGTATGGTAGTTTATACTGAAAGCCCAAAAGTGGTAGATGCAAGGAGACAGATTCTTAGGCTGCTCTTGGACAACCATCCTAACGATTGTTTGACTTGTGATAAAGCCGGTGAATGTAAACTACAAGAATATGCATATAGATATGATGTTAGTTTTGTGGAGCATGATGGCTGGAGAAGAGAAAGTCACATAGACACATCTAATCCATATATACATAGAGACGACAACAAATGTATATTATGTGGAAGATGTGTAAGTATTTGTGCTCAAGTTCAAGAGAGAAGTGTTTTGTCTTTTGGAGATAGAGGGTATAGGACTCATATTATCGCAGATAATGAAAGAACTTTGGCAGATTCTGCTTGTGTATCCTGTGGTAGGTGCTTAAGTGTATGCCCGGTAGGAGCTTTGTTGGATAATAGAGTAATAGGTAAGTTTAGATCTTGGGAGTTGGAAAAAGAGGACGTTATCTGCAATAGATGCGAATATGGATGTGAATTTGAATTATTAAAGAGAAATGGGAAGATTGTAGGTGTTAGGGCGAAGGCTCCATCCACTGATAGACCCCTATGTTTAAAAGGAAGGTTAACTCTAGATCTTCTTTATAATGAAAACCCGGATGTACCTTTAGCAAAAAAAGATGGAAAATATGTTGAAGTCTCATGGGCAAAAGCGTTAGAATTAGAAGATTTACTACAAAAACTTGGTGCAAGTAATATAGAATAATCCAAAATACTACATTCAGGGACTATCTACGGATTCTCCCTGAATGTTAAATTATAACACAAGATGGTCTTACTGTATAAGGGAGGGAAATATGTTGGTCAATTTAACTATCAATGGACAGCAGGTGCAAGCTGAGAGGGACATGACGATTTTGCAAGCAGCACGTTCAATAAGAATAGAAATACCAACTCTTTGTTACGATGAGAGACTTGTGGCTCATGGTGCTTGTAGGATTTGTGTTGTGGAAGTGAAAGGTGCAAGGACTCTTATGCCTTCATGTTCTACACCGGTAGTAGAGGGTATGGTAATAGAAACTCATAGTCCTACTGTAATAGAGGCAAGGAAAGAAATCCTTAGGCTTATGATTGAGAATCATCCTCTAGATTGTCTTACTTGTGAGAAATCAGGAAACTGTATACTTCAAGATTTATGCTATGAATACGATGTTAAAGAAGGTGGCTTTAACGGAGAAAAGAAAGACTATCCTATAGATGATAGTAATCCTTTTTTCACCTACGACCCTAATAAATGCATACTATGTGGAAGATGTGTAAGGGTTGACAATGAATTACAATGTACCGGAGCTATAAACTTAATTGACAGAGGTTTTGGTACTCACGTAGGTGTGTTTTATGATCGAGATTTCGACAGTTCAGTATGTGTTTCCTGTGGGAACTGTGTGTCAGTATGTCCGGTAGGAGCTCTAATGTCTAAACAACCTAAGAAATTCAGATATTGGGATACACACAAGGTTACTACAACATGTTCATACTGCGGTGTAGGCTGCCAGATGGATTTACTTGTTAAGGATAATAAGGTTGTTGGCGTAGAACCTGTTAATATAGAGCCCAACGATGGATTGTTGTGCGTTAAAGGTAAATACGGTTATAGGTTCATAGATCATCCTGATAGATTAAAGAAACCGTTAATTAAAAAAGATGGCAAATTCGAAGAAGCTACATGGGATGAAGCTATGGATTTAATAGTTTCAAAAATGAAAAAAATAAAGGAAGACTATGGTCCCGATGCTTTTGGAGGTTTTTCTTCTGCCAGATGTACAAACGAAGAAAACTACCTAATGCAAAAACTATTTAGAGCAGTTATAGGCACAAACAACATAGACCATTGTGCCCGCCTCTGACATAGCGCCACAGTTGCAGGTCTTGCAGCTACATTAGGCAGTGGAGCTATGACAAATAGTATAGATGAATTCTTGGATGCGGATGTAGTGCTTATAGTAGGATCAAACACTACTGAAAACCATCCGGTTATCGGAGCTAAGGTGAGACAAGCTAAGAATAAAGGGGCTAAAATTATTGTTGTGGATCCTAGAAAGATTGACATATCCGCAGATGCTGAAATACATTTGCAATTAAAGCCGGGGACTAATGTTGCATTTGCAAACGGTATGATGAATGTCATTCTTAATAAAGGATTGGAAAACAAAGCCTTTATTGAAGAAAGAATGGAAGATTTTGAGAAGCTGAAAAAAGCTGTTGAGAAATATACACCTGAGGTAGTGGCAGAAATTTGCGAAGTAGATCCTGAAGATATAATCAAAGCTGCCGAGCTTTATGCCACTGCAGAAAAAGGCAGTATAATATATTGTATGGGCGTAACTCAGCACTCTATGGGTACGAATAATGTAATGTCAATGGCTAACTTGGCAAATCTTTGCGGCCACATGGGACGTGAATCCACAGGCGTTAACCCGCTTAGAGGCCAAAATAACGTTCAGGGTGCTTGCGACATGGGTGCACTGCCAACTTCTTATCCTGCATATCAAGCTGTCAGTAATCCTGAAATAGCTGAAAAGTTTGGAAAAGCTTGGGGTGTGGAATCTTTATCCACAGTACCCGGTTTAACAATTGTTGAAATGTTAAATGCAGTAGAAAAGGGAGATATAAAAATGCTGTACATCATGGGAGAAAACCCCATGGTATCGGATCCTGACTTAAATCATGTTAAACATGCATTGGAAAGCTCGGATTTCTTGGTTGTACAGGATATATTCCTTACTGAGACAGCAGAACTGGCTGACGTTGTTTTACCTGCCGCATCTTTTGCTGAAAAAGACGGAACTTTTTCCAATACGGAAAGACGTGTACAAAGGATTAGAAAAGCTGTAGATGCTCCCGGAGAAGCCAGACCGGATTGGGTTATACTGATGGAAATAATGAATAGATTAGGATATGATAAAAAATATAATAGTGCAGAAGAAATATTTGATGAACTAAGAACTGTAACTCCGTCCTATGCCGGTATAACTTACGATAGGATTGAAAAATTAGGTATTCAGTGGCCATGTCCTAATGAAGATCATCCGGGCACCAAATTTTTACACTCCGGTAAATTTGCAAGAGGAAAAGGACTTTTTGTCGGTATGGAATATCAAGAATCTGCAGAGATGCCTGATGAAGAATATCCATTGATATTGACTACCGGAAGACTATTGTATCAATATCATACGAGGTCTATGTCCGGAAGAGTTGAAGGGTTAAATAAAAAAGCACCGGAGAGCTTTATCGAGATACATCCGGATACTGCTTCAAGCATAGGAGTAATCGAAGGAGATATGGTAAAGGTAGCCTCAAGGAGGGGCAGCATTACTGTAAAAGCTAGAGTAAGCGATATAGTAGACAAAAATGTAGTATTTATACCTTTCCATTTCGCAGAAGGCGCAGCCAATAAGCTTACAAATGCAGCACTGGATCCAAAGAGCAAAATTCCGGAATACAAGGTATGTGCGGTTCAAATAGAAAAGTCAGTATAAGAATAATGATATAAAAAGACGCTTTCAAGCGTCTTTTTATATTACTAGTATTTAACAAAGAACCATTAATGTTTATTTATATAGTTAATTATTTAACTAATTATATTGTAATTAAAGTACTGATATTGTAAAATATTTTTAAAGACAGTATTTATTTGGAGGTAGCTATGGCTTTGATAAATACGGCTATAATACTTGCGGGCGGCAAAAGTTTGCGAATGGGTTTCGATAAACAACTTATATGTGTTGAGGGCGAAAACATAATAGATAGCATTATTCGTACTTTAAAACCCGTATTTAAAAACATAATAGTTGTTACCAATAAACCGGGGCTTTATAAAAACAAGGATATAATTATTGCAAAAGACTGTTATAAAGGCTATGGCCCTTTGGGGGGTATACATGCCGGACTAGTGAAGTCTCATAGTATGTATAATTATTTTATTGCTTGTGATATGCCTTATATTAACGTTGATTATATAAAGTATATGATGAAAATGATACATGAAAACAACTACGAACCTGATGCAGTGATTACCAGATTTGGGGATTGGATAGAACCGTTTAATGCATTTTACAGCAAAAAACTTATTTCAGGCATTGAAGATAATATGACTAAAGGTAAGAAAAAAATAGGGGAACTACTGGAAGATTCAAATGCGTTATATATAGAAGAAAAGGTTGCAAGAGGTTTTAGTCCTGATTGGGGTATGTTTACAAACCTTAATACGGAAAAAGATTTGAAAAGCATAAATACAAAAAAAGACCGGAGGATTAGCATATGAATTTGACAAAAGAAATAATATTAACTAGATATGAAAAAGGAAAGATTGAAGAAACTTCGGACATAGTAGTAAGGGAACAACCGCTTACAATACATTTAAACGATATAGAAATTGTTACACTTTTATGTTCACCTAAAGATTTTGAATACTTATCTTTAGGATTTTTGCTTTCTGAAGGCATTATTAAGGAAAAATCCGATATAAAATCTATTAAAATTGATAGAGACAAAGGAAAAGCCTATGTTGATATAATAGAAAATAAAGATACGACTAAATGTTTTTTAAAAGATAAAGTACTGACAAAAGGTTGTAGCGGAGCATCAATGCTTTATAACTTTGAAGAAGCACTATACAATATTCCTATAGATAATAAGATTAAAATTTCCTATAAAAAAGTATTATCAGTCATGAGAGAATTTTCCGGCAAATCTGAATTATTCCAAAATACAGGGGGAGTACATAGCGCAGCACTTAGTGATGGGGATAATATGCTGGTATTTCAAGAGGATGTAGGTAGGCATAATGCATT
Source organism: Bacillota bacterium (assembly GCA_023230985.1). Lineage (GTDB taxonomy): Bacteria > Bacillota > Clostridia > Lutisporales > Lutisporaceae > JAAYKT01. The sequence goes on along the minus strand of JALNWH010000020.1, from coordinate 12,499 downwards.
GGATAAAGTAATAGGCGAAGCTTTTATGAAGGGAATAGAGTTTTCTGATAAAATTCTATTATTATCCGGTAGGATTTCCTCGGAAATGTTAACCAAGGCTGCTAAGCGCAATATTTCAATTGTGATTTCAAGGTCTGCACCAATGGATTTGGCTTTGGAAATAGGAAAGATAATAAATATGACTATAATAGGCTTTGCAAGAGGTGAAAGGTTCAATTTATATTCCGGAAAGGAAAGAATCATTTTTTGATTGCTATATTTTGATGATGATAGCATCTTTATTACTAATAAATTTGTTTTAATAAATAATTCGTGAAAAATATGTTATAGTTCAGACATTGTATATATTTATATTTTTTACTTTTGATTATTAATATTTGATTTAAATTGCGTTGTGGGTGAATCCGGAACTCAGCAATCGTAGCAAATATAGTAAGCTGCTTATCAGAAATAGCTAAGGTATAAACAGTAACAAAAATCTTAAAAAGATTGTTAAAAAAAAGATAAAATTTATGGACATGCATTAAAATTAATGTTAGAATTGTCATTGGACTAAGTAATACTTTAATTATCTATCTAATATTTCATAAAGGAAGGAGATAAAAATGGATAAAATGTTTCTCGCACCAAAAGAAATAGCACAGGCAACTATTAATGCCGGCGCAGGAAAAGCAAAATTATCTATAGTACAGATGATTATTTTAGGGGCCTTCGCAGGTGTTTACATTGGACTTGGCGGACAAGGAGCTATTACAATTAGCCAGACATATGGCGCAATTGATTTAGGTATGTCCAAATTCTTATTTGCAGCGGCTTTCCCCGTTGGACTTATGTTAGTTGTTATATGCGGTGCTGAACTTTTCACAGGAAATAATCTAATGATAATGGGTTGCTTAAACGGCAATTATAGCACAAAGGATTTACTAAGAAATTGGGTAACTGTTTATATTGCAAACTTCGTTGGATCAGTCATACTAGCAATTCTAGTGGCCAATTCAGGACTAATGACCGGGGCGGCAGCTGAAAAAGCCATAGGTATAGCAAATGCAAAAGTAGCGATTCCTTTTATGGAGGCAGTAATCAGAGGATTGTTATGTAATGTTGTTGTTGTATTGGCTGTTTGGATGGCTACAGCAGGAAAAGATATAATTTCAAAAATATTTGCTTGCTGGTTCCCAATTATGTTATTTGTTCTTTGTGGGTTTGAACACAGTGTTGCAAATATGTATTTTGCACCTCTTGGAATGTTTTTAGGCGCACCGATTAACTGGGGTCAAATTTGGATTAATAATTTAATTCCTGTAACCATCGGCAATATTATCGGCGGAGCTTTCATAGTAGGTGTTTTATATTTAATAGCATATATTAAACCTGATGCACAACAAAAATAAAAGTGTATCCATAGAAGATATTCTATAGATAAAAATATGGATTACATATATTTAAGCAATCCTTGGATAGGGTTGCTTTTATTTTTATTTAGGAAAACATATTTATTGTTTATTAAAAACCGAAATGCTATATAATATATATAAATCCAAGGAGGCATTATTTTGAAATTATTAAAAGTACATTCAGTAACAGAAACAAGAAATATAATAGATTCAATGCTTTATAAAAGTTGGGATTACTTTGAGGAAATCCATGCTGAAGAATCTATAGGCAGAGTAGCATTTGAAAATATATACTCTCCTATTGAATTGCCCGAACATACAAAATCAGTAGTAGATGGTTATGCTCTTAAATCAAAAGATACAATAGGTGCGGGAGAGAGTATGCCTGTTTTTTTAGATGTTCTTGGTCAAATAGAGATGGGTAAAGGTGACGATATTGAAGTTAAAAATAACACGGCAGTATATGTGCCAACCGGTGCTATAATACCAAAAGGAGCAGATGGGGTCGTAATGATTGAATACGTGGAAAATCTTGATGAAAATACTATAGCTGCCTATGTTCCCATCGCTCCGGGGCAAGGTTTGATAGAAAAAGGCGATGATATAAAAAAAGGTGATACAGTTCTTACGAAAGGAAAAAGAATACGAGCCGGTGATATTGCGGTATTATGTGCTGTAGGCATAGAAAGAATAAAGGTATGTAAAAAGATAAAACTATCAATTATTTCAACCGGCGATGAAATAGTTGATTCTTTTGGTAAAGTGAAAAAAGGGCAGATAAGAGATATAAATACACATCTATTAGCTTCCATGGCACTGGAATCCGGTGCGGATATAGGATTAAAAATATTAACAAAAGATGTTTTTGATGATATAAAAAGAGCAATTGAGGAGTCTTTGGAGATATCGGATATGGTAGTTATATCCGGGGGCAGCTCGGCAGGCAACAAGGATATGACAGTTAATGTCATCAAAGCATTAAAAAAAGGAGAAGTATTTGTACATGGTGTCGCTGTAAAGCCGGGAAAACCCACAATAATAGGTAAAGTGGGAGATAAGGCAGTATTTGGCCTTCCGGGACATCCCGCATCGGCTATGATAATATATAAAATATTTGTGGATTATCTTATAAAAAAATACTATTCCATGGAAGAAGAAAGAATATTAATCGAAGGGATTTCTGCAGAAAATATTCATTCCGCTCCGGGGAAAGAAACCTATCAAGCTGTTGAATTACTTTATAAAGATGGAGCATATGAGGCTTTGCCTATTTACGGGAAATCAGCAGCTATATCAAAAGTGGCTAAATCCGAAGGGTTTATTCGCATTGATGAAAACAAAGAAGGGATAAGAAAAGGAGAGAAAATAATAGTAGAACTCTTTTAATTGAATGATTAAGGAAGTGATTAAATGGACAGAAATATTTATTTAAGCAATATGAATATAGAGGATGCATTAGATTTATTTATGGGAAAGGCAAATTTTAAAAAAGAAAAAGAAATAATTTCTGTTATCACCTCATTGGGCAGGGTTACTACTGAACCTGTGTTTGCAAAATATTCTTCACCGAATTATAATGCAGCTGCAATGGACGGAATAGCTGTAAAAGCATTAGATACATTTGATGCAACGGAGGTGAATCCCATAATACTAGAAAAAGACACTCATTTTGTATATATTGATACCGGAGACCCAATTATTGAACCTTATGATGCAGTTATAATGATTGAGGATGTGACTGAAGCAGGAACAGGAGAATTGAAAATTATAACATCTGCATTCCCATGGCAACATATAAGACCTATTGGTGAAGACATAGTAGCCCATGAAATGATAATACCATCAAACCATAATATAAGGCCTGTTGATATAGGGGCATTACTATCCGGTGGAATAAAAGATATCAACGTATATAAAAATCCCCGTGTAGGAATAATACCAACAGGTACAGAAATTGTTGAACCCGGCACCAGGCTTGAACAAGGTGATATATACGAATCAAATTCAAGAATGATAGAGAATCTTGTTATAGAGTATGGCGGAGAACCAAAAAGATATAATCCGGTACCTGATAACTATGAACTTTTAAAAAAATCCATACAAAAAGCTGTAGATGACAATGATATAGTAATTGTAAATGCCGGTTCATCTGCCGGGAGTGAAGATTATACCAAAGCATTGGTTGAAGATATGGGGGAGCTTCTAGTACATGGTATTGCAGCAAAGCCCGGTAAACCTGCAGTGTTAGGAATTATTGACGGTAAGCCTATATTAGGAGTACCCGGTTACCCCGTATCAGCTTATATTGTATTTGAAACATTTGCCAAACCCCTTATTATATCCGGGTCAGGTAATAGACCAAAGAAAGATACTTATGTTAATGCTGTACTATCCAGAAGAATGATATCTTCAATTCAAAATAGAGAATATATTAGAATTAAACTGGGTAAAGTCAAGGAAAATCTTATAGCAACACCATTAAGCAGAGGTGCCGGAGTAACTATGTCACTGGTTAGAGCCGATGGGGTATTTGAAATTCCACAAAATATTGAAGGATATGAGGCAGGTGAAATAATAAAAGTGAGACTATTAAAGGATTTGGAAGACATTGAAAACACAATTGTATCTATAGGCAGTCACGATTTAATAATGGATATTATAGCTAATATGATGCATAAGAAAAAATCTGAATATAACTTATCTTCATCCCATGTTGGAAGCATGGGTGGAATAATGGCATTAAAACGCGGTGAGGCGCATATGGCACCTATTCATCTTTTAGATGAAGAAACCGGCGAATACAATATATCTTATATAAAAAAATATTTATCAAATAAGGAAATGGCCCTTATAAAAGGTGTAAAAAGGGTTCAAGGCATGATGATAAAAAAAGGGAACCCCGAAAACATAACAGATATAAAAGATTTAGTGCGTGATGATATTGTATTTGTAAATCGACAAAAAGGGGCAGGAACCAGGATACTTACTGATTATTTATTAAAAAATCAAGGAATTGATGCAGAAAACATACAAGGCTATGAAAGAGAAATGACAACACATATGGCCGTAGCCGCTGCTGTAGCATCCGGCTCAGCAGATATTGGGATTGGGGTATATTCAGCTGCAAAAGCCATGGACTTGGACTTTATTCCTATTGGTGATGAGGATTATGATTTTGCAATCCCTATAGAATTTTTACACGATAATATGATACAATTGTTTTTAGAAGTAATAAAATCTGAGGATTTTAAAAACGAACTAGAAAAAATGGGAGGATATAGTGCAGATAATACGGGAGATATAATCACCATCTAGATAAAGGAGATAAAATGAAAGACCGATTTGAAAGAAACATAGAATATCTTAGAATATCAGTAACGGATCGATGCAATTTAAGATGCAGATATTGTATGCCTGAAGAAGGGATAAAGGATAAAAGAACTCATAGCGACATGCTAAGTTTAGAGGAAATATATGAAGTAGTGAAAGCCTGCACCAATATAGGTATAAACAAGGTTAGAATAACCGGAGGGGAACCTCTGACCAGAAAAGGTGTTTCAGGATTAATAAAAAATATAAGCAAGCTTGATGGAATAAAAGATATTGCCATGACAACAAATGGACTTTTGCTAAAAGAATATGCAAAAGAATTAAAAGAATCAGGACTTCATAGAGTGAACGTAAGTCTTGACACCTTGAATGAAAAGAAATATAAACATATAACAAGATTTGGCTCCTTAAAAAATGTCTTAGAAGGTTTGGATGAAGCTAAAAAAGTTGGCTTACTGCCTATAAAGATTAATATAGTATTAATTGGGGGATTTAATGACGACGAAATAGAAGATTTCGTTAAACTAACCATAGATGAAGATATACAGGTAAGGTTTATTGAATTGATGCCTATCGGACAAGCTACCGATTGGGCAAAAGAGAACTTTATTCCAAATACTACAGTTTTGGATAAGTTCAAAGAGTTAAAACCTGTTCCCAGAGCGGACAAGTCCAGTCCGGCTGAATATTACAAATTACCCGGTGCTAAAGGGTTGGTTGGTTTAATAAATCCCATAAGTCATCATTTTTGTGGTAATTGTAATAGGATAAGGTTAACGGCCGACGGTAAGATAAAGCCCTGTCTAAACTCAAATCAAGAAATTGACATAAAAAAGGTTATAAAATCAGGGGGAGATTTGGAAGAGACTATACGGATAGCCATTCAACAAAAACCTTTAAGGCATTATTTAAATGAAGGGCAAAGTATAAAAAGGGATATGATGAGAATAGGCGGTTAAGAGAGGAGAGAATTATGAAAAATAGAAAATTACTGCTATTTATCTTTGTAATTGCTTTAGTTTTAGTTACCCCAATCCATGCAGATATATTAAAAAAAGGAAGCACCGGATTACCGGTAAGAAATTTACAAATAAGACTTATTAATGAAGGTTATCTTGATTCTGAAGTAACGGGTTACTTTGGAGACCTTACAAAAGAAGCAGTTATGTGTTTTCAAAAAGATAATGGTTTGGATATCGATGGTATAGCAGGAGAAGAAACACAAGATTTTTTGCAAAAATTAGGGACAAGCATTTCTATGAAAAATGAAGAAAATATAGATTTAATTACAGAAATCCAAACTGTCTTAAAAGATAAGGGATTTTACAAGGGTGCTATAGACGGTGTTTTTGGTTCTATGACGGAGAATGCAATAAGAAACTTTCAAAAGAATGAAGGACTTGCAGTGGATGGTATTGTAGGGGATAAAACCCTTGAGGCTCTATATAACGGAAAACAAAAATCAGCAAATGTTGTGCAGAATAAAGAAATTGCAAGCAGAGGTACTAAGGAACGTAATGAGATATGGGATAAAGATAGTACATATGGAGAATTATTGGATTGGTGGACAGATGTGCAAACAGTTTTTCCAAGAGGTAAAGAAGCAGTAGTTGTTGATTATAAAACGGGTAAAAGCTTTAATATAAAAAGAACTTATGGAGGGAATCATGCTGATTGCGAAACCTTAACAAAAGAAGATACTAAGAAGATGAAAGAAATATGGGGAGGAACATGGAGTTGGGATCGCAGACCTGTTCTGATTGTTGTAGGAGATAGAAAGATAGCAGCATCTATGATAGGTATGCCTCATGCCGGACTGGATGCATATTCTGCCGATGTTCAAGTAAAGGGACGTAGCGGCGGATTTGGTGCCGGAATTAACTTAGATACAGTAAAAGGTAATGGTATGGACGGACATTTTTGTGTGCATTTTTTAAACAGCAGAACCCATGGGACTAATAAAGTAGATGTGAAACATCAAGAAAATATAAAAATGGCTGCAGGGAAATAAAAAATTGCGTCGATGACGCTTTTTCTTTTTTCTAAACAATTTATATTATGCTTTGACAAACACATTTATTTTAAATATACTTATAAAAATACCGCTATTAGATTAATTCAATATTAATAACGGAAACTAGAATATAGAATAATAATCATAAGAAAGGAGATGCTTATGGAAAGATTGATTAAAGAAGGCTTAACCTTCGATGATGTGCTTCTAATACCGGGTAAATCTGAAATCCTTCCAAAAGAAACGGATGTTACTACAATGCTTACTAAAAGGATTAAATTGAATGTCCCTATCATTTCAGCAGGCATGGATACAGTAACTGAGGCTAGGTTAGCCATAGCCATTGCAAGAGAAGGCGGTATTGGAATTATTCATAAAAATATGTCAATTGAAGAGCAGGCTTTAGAAGTGGATAAGGTTAAAAGATCTGAACATGGTGTAATTGTTGATCCTTTTTATCTTTCACCAAATCATATTACTTCCGATGCTATGGAGCTAATGGAAAGATACAGAATTTCGGGAGTGCCGATAGTTAACGAGAGAGGTATACTTGTAGGTATACTTACAAATAGAGATTTGAGATTTGAAACGGATATGACTAGACTCATTGAAGAAGTAATGACAAAAGAAAACTTAGTTACTGCGCCTGTAGGCACTGATTTGCTCCAAGCGGAGCAGATACTGAAGAAACATAAGATTGAGAAATTGCCTCTTGTTGATGAAAATGGATACTTAAAAGGCCTCATTACAATTAAAGATATTGAAAAAATAATACAATTTCCTAATTCAGCTAAAGATAAAGGGGGCAGACTTCTTGCCGGTGCTGCTGTTGGTGTAACTCCTGATATGATGGGAAGAGTAGATGCCTTAGTTGCGGCGAAGGTCGATGTAATAGTAGTAGATACCGCTCATGGACATTCAAAAGGTGTTTTAGATTCAGTTGAAAGAATAAAGATAAACTATCCGGATTTGCAGGTTGTTGCCGGGAATGTTGCTACTGCTGAAGGGGCTAGAGATTTAATAGAAGCCGGTGCTGACGGTGTTAAAGTCGGTATAGGACCGGGTTCAATATGTACCACGCGAGTTGTAACCGGAGTAGGAGTACCCCAGATAACCGCTATATATGATTGTGCAAAAGAAGCGGATAAATATGATGTACCAATAATCGCTGATGGCGGAGTTAAATACAGCGGAGATGTAGTTAAAGCTATTGCTACCGGAGCAAGTGTTGTAATGATAGGCAGTCTTTTTGCAGGAACGGAAGAAAGTCCGGGGGAAACAGAGATATATCAAGGAAGAAGCTTTAAAGTATATAGAGGAATGGGTTCCTTGGCATCCATGGCCAGTGGCAGCAAGGATAGGTATTTCCAGCTGGATGCGAAAAAACTTGTGCCGGAAGGTGTGGAAGGCAGAGTTCCATTTAAAGGACCCTTATCTGATACAGTATTTCAACTAGTGGGAGGCTTACGTTCCGGTATGGGGTACTGTGGAACACCAAATATTGAAGCATTGAGAAAAGAAAGTAAATTTATCAGAGTGACTGCTGCCGGCTTAAGGGAAAGCCATCCCCATGATGTGCATATAACAAAAGAAGCTCCTAATTATAGTTTATAAATCAGTAGTCATTGAAAGGAAAACTTAATATGGAAATAATTAAAGATAGAAAACTTAATATGGATAAATTTATCGAGGAGTCAATAAAAAGTATTAAAGCTCTTGTTGACAAAGACAATGTTATCTGTGCTTTAAGCGGCGGCGTTGACTCTTCGGTAGCCGCTGTATTGGTACATAAAGCTATAGGCAAACAACTTAACTGTATTTTTGTTGACAATGGATTGATGAGAAAAGGTGAAGGAGACGAAGTAGAACAGATATTTAAAGAATTATTGGATATGAATCTAATAAGAATAAATGCTCAAGACAGATTTTTAGATAAACTTACAGGAATAGACGATCCCGAGAAAAAAAGAAAAATTATCGGAGAAGAATTTATCAGAGTATTTGAGGAAGAAGCAAAAAAGTTAGAACAAGTAAAATTTCTAGTCCAAGGTACTATTTACTCGGATGTGATTGAAAGCGGCGGAGACTCTACGCGTCTTGTAAAATCTCATCACAACGTAGGCGGCCTTCCAAAAGATATGAATCTTAAACTAATTGAGCCATTAAGATCTCTTTATAAAGAAGAAGTGAGGAAAGTGGGATTAGAACTGGAAATACCTGAGGATTTAGTATTCAGACAACCCTTCCCCGGACCCGGTCTCGGGGTAAGGGTTTTAGGTGAAATAACGAAAGAGAAGCTGGATATAGTTAGAGAAGCGGATGCAATATTGCAAGAAGAGATAAAAAAAGCAAAACTTCAAAGAGGCATTTGGCAGTACTTTACTGTACTTCCTAACATAAAAAGCGTCGGCATCTACAAAGGAGAAAGAACCTATAACCATACAATTGCTATCAGAGCTGTAAATAGCGTTGATGCGATGACTGCTAATTGGGCAAAGATACCTTACGATACATTGGAGATAATATCAGAAAGAATAGTAAATGAAGTACCCCATGTAAACAGGGTGGTCTACGATATAACAAATAAACCTCCCGGTACGATTGAGTGGGAGTAAAAATGCCTCGGAACCCAAAAAGGGATTCCGGGGCATTTTTTTGTTTTGTTTTTAAACGATAAACAATATAAGGGAAAATATGAGGAAGAATAAAAAGCCCAGAAGTTTTAAAAAAAGTTTCAAGATTTTTCGTATAAAAGTGAATTTATTTTTCTAATAAAGGTTTAACATTGGCATTTTTTAATGATAGAATATATATAACTTATAGTAAACAAAAGGTGTTAATCTTGTTTTTGGGGGTATTCCATGATATATAGCAGATTAGGACAGCTAAATGAAAGACAATTAGCTATTATAGTACATTCTTTATTTTCCGGTTGGATGCTGTCTTTTATCTTTGAAGGTCAAATCTTATATACACTTTCAGAAATACATGATATTAATATAGATATTATGATATTTGGAGGTTTAGCTGCTTTTTTTTTGGGACTAATATTAAGCGGTTTTTTTGTAAAATCTCAAAAGCGAGCGAGGCGGCTTTTTCTATATTGTTATCCGGTGTTTATTTTGATATCCTTACCTTTTTTCTCTGAACCTTCACTACTTTGGACTTTAGGAATAATAATAGGTTCATTTTTAGCTGGAAATTGTGTAGCATCATGGGGTTACTATTTAAAGAGCAGCACACCTAAAAGTGAAAAAATAAAAACCATAGCCGATATGATTATTTTATCAAATATTTTGATGATAATTATAAATATAGCGACCATTCATATATCTTATTTTTTAGGATTGGCTTTATCTATCGTTATGTTATTATTTGCTTTTATGTTCGCTTTAAAACTTCCGATAGATTATCATATTGATGATTCTTGTGAAAGTGCTGAGAGTCATGTAAGCATTAAATCTCTTCTAGTTTTTTTATGTTTTTTTATTATTGTGATAACTATTAATTCCGGTTTAATGTATGAGGTTGTGAATCCGGCTTTCGAGCATCTAAAATGGTTGACAAGTTGGTATTGGGCTGTTCCCTATATTATCGCAATACTTATAATGCGAAATTTGCCAAAAGAGATAAATCGTTCTCACTTACTTTATGTTGCCATTGCCATGATGGGGATTTCTTTTATCAGTTTTATGTGTTTAGGGCGTAATGCGATTAGTTATATAATAATTGATACTTTGATGCTTGGTGCTTGTGGCGTATATGATTTATTTTGGTGGAGTATTTTGGGCGAATCGTTGGATTTCCGAGATAATTCCGCTAGAATACTTGGTATAGGTCTTTCAGCAAATATTCTAGGTATACTTTTAGGTGCTATAATAGGAAATATTATTATTTTTAATAATGCAAGCAGTACAAATCCAACATTATTGGCTTTGACCGTAGTGTGTGTGGGATTAGCTCTTTTACCATTTTTACATAAACATTTATCGTTTTTATTAAAGGATCATATTTATTTAAAAATGTATTCTGAAATGATTATAGAAGAACAAGATAATAAAATAAATCATATAAAGAAGTTAGAGATATTATCGGAACGGGAGAAGCAAGTAACCTCTCGTTTATTACAGGGTAAGACATATAAAACGATTGCCGAAGAGCTTTTTATAAGTGAAAATACGGTTAAGTACTTTGTTAAAAATATTTATTCAAAATTTAACATAAGGAGCAGATCTGAATTGATAGAGACAATATTTGATGATAAAAATTAATTTATAAAGAAATGTGGTGTATTACAAAAAAAAGGAGTGAAATGCAGATGAAGAAAAAGACAATTCTTTTTTTATGTATAATATTTATCTTTATAAGCATTTTATCCGCTTGCGGACAAGATAAAGCGGAATCTAAAGAAAATATGGGTTGACGGTATGGATATAGCCGCGACTAGACCTGTATATATAGAAAAGACTTAAAAACACAAAAAATAGACTTGTTCTATACTTACTAAGTAAAGCCCCCCACCCGAAAAGGGTAGGGGGGCTTTTCTTAAAACTACCCTTTTCAGGTAGGGTTTTTTATTAAGACTACCTGTTTCGGGTGGGTTCTTATCTTTAACTTTATGATATTATAAGACCTGCATTTATACAATAATTAAACAGATTTTTTAGTTAGGAGTGATATATGAAAAATTTTTGTTGATATAGGATAAAAGTTATTGAAAGAAATTTTAAAAGTTATTGAGAGGAGAAGATTTATGAAAAAAGTTTTATCATTCGTTATTGTGCTATCTATGATATTTAGCCTTTTTATTAGTACGACAACAAGCATTTGGGCAGATGCTAATAATCATGCTTGGGTACTGGTAGATAGAATTGACTATCCAATAGAAAAAACTAAATATGAACCCCCGTTAATTAACTCGGCTGAAATGAGCGGAAATACTATTGAAATGAGGCAATTTCGTCCTGATGCGAACACTTCTTTTGGCACTGGAGACCTCACGCCACCCAGTGATTTACATGCAATATATAAGTGGGAGGATCCGCCAAACATTATATACCCGGACAGTACTATTGAGATTCCCGTCGAACAGACTGTTATAACAAATAATAGGGCCGGCTACTTTATCAGCACGACTTTTGTAATTTCAGCTGATATTAGTGAAGTTGACGTATATGGGGCAAGATTAATAAAGAGGGCAGCTATAACCTATCCTGATGGTAGCCAAGGCAAAAACTTTGGAATAGGAGATCGTACTGATGAACAGTCTAAAAATTCGACAAAAGCTATAGCTTCTCTAACATTTGAGGGACGAGGTTTCCCTTCTTCCGTTGATAAAATAGGAATACTAATAAAGGGTTCAAATGGAGGAAATGTTGAATTAGCCCATGCCCATGTAAAATATATTTATGAATGGAAAGAAGTTTCACAGACTAGCTCGCCAGAGCCGCCGACATCGGTAATTCCATCGATACCGGCACCTGCAACAACAGAAGGGGCAGAAACCTTTGAATCAGGAGCCAGACTCATGTGGCCTAAAGCATCAAATGTGTTGGGCTATAGATTATATAGATCCAAAGTTCAAAGTCAATTAGGAATATCAGTAACAGATTTTTATATAACAAGTACATCCTATGCAGATGTAAATGTGGAAGCCAATACTACCTATTATTATTCGGTAAAACCTGTACTTGCGGAAGCAAATCCCTATCAAGACATAGAAGAAAAATTAGGAGATGTAATAGCAACTTTTGTTGTGACG
>JALNWH010000019.1 GCA_023230985.1 Bacillota bacterium | reverse complement strand
ACTACCTGTTCTCACAATGATTATAGGGAAAGTCATAAACGGGATTTACAAATCAAAACATTATGCATAAAAACTGAATAAGCGCTTTTTTGAAAAGTCACAGATATGGTGGCTCTATTTTTGCATATACATTATTTAATAAAAATTATTAATTTGAATTATACTCGACCGGATTCTCAACCGGGTATTTTACATAAACTATGACATTCGCCGATCACTGATTGGCAAATTGAGCTGGACACATTATTGTGAGTTATTAAGCATTTCAGACAAAGATAAACGTAGCTTTTATAAGAAAGGGGCAATGAATAGGGCTCGGCAGACGCTAAATACCGGGATAGAAAGCTACATGGTATGTCTATCCGGTTATATGGGCTTTATGATATAATGGTGAAACTAGGATAAAAGATTGTTATGGAATGATGGGACAATTAAATTTTTTATAATGAAACAAATGTGCTTAATAATGTAGCATTAGGAGGGACATTTTGATAAAGAATATTTTATTTGATTTAGATGATACACTCCTTGATTTTCGTTTGGCGGAAAGGATTGCATTAACTAAAACCTTGAAGCATATGGGTATAGAGCCAAGGGACGAAATTTTAGCAAGATATAGTGAACTCAATAGTTCCCAATGGAAGCTGTTGGAACAGGGGTTGCTTACACGTAGCGAAGTTAAAATCCGCCGTTATGAGTTGCTTTTTGATGAAATAGGTGTTAACAGTGACCCTGTTGCTGCTACAGCATACTACGAAAATTTACTTGGTGTCGGGCATTATTTTATAGATGGTGCGGAGGAGCTATTAAAACTGCTCTGCAAAGATTATGCTTTGTATATAGTTTCGAACGGAACAGCTCCCGTACAAAAGTCGAGGATAGAAAGTGCAAAAATCGGCAGATACTTCAAAGGTATTTTTATATCCCAATTAATTGGGTTTGATAAGCCCAGTATTGAGTTTTTTAATTATTGTTTTTCTAAGATTCCAAAGTTTAGGGAAGATGAAACAATAATTGTCGGTGATAGTCTCACATCAGATATAAAAGGAGGCATTAATGCTCGTATAAGATCAGTATGGTTTAATCCAAGAGGCGTAGAAAATACTATCGACATTTTGCCGGATTACGAAATCAATAAGCTTGCGGACTTAGTACCTTTAATTAACAATATTTAAATACTAAGACTTAATTTCCAAATGTTTTCTAAAAGCATATTTTTTAGTGTAAAGGACACTATTATATACGATAAAATTAAATCTTGGAGGTAGAATATGTCTCATTACGTGAAAAAGGATTTAAAAGAAGTAAAGTCCAGATTAAATAAACTTCAATATGAGGTTACACAAAATAATGCTACGGAGAGACCCTTTCGAAATGAATATTGGGACAACGACAGAAAAGGTATATATGTGGATATTGTTACGGGAGAACCGCTATTTATATCAAATGATAAATTTGATTCCGGATGCGGATGGCCCAGCTTTACTAAGCCTATTGATGAGGGTGTAATTATAGAAAAAGAGGACAAAACATATGGCATGATACGCACGGAAGTAAGAAGCCGAACCGGGGATTCTCACTTGGGGCATGTATTTAATGACGGACCAAAAGATAAAGGCGGATTGCGCTATTGCATAAATAGTGCCGCATTGAAATTTATACAGTTAGAAGATATGGAAGGGGAAGGTTACGGTAAGTATATAAGGCTTATTAAATAAGAATATCTACAGTCATGCAGTCATGTAATGTAGAAAAGACCGGAAATCTACCCATTTACTTATATCTGTGATAGGATTAAAACTATGACTTAATGGGAATATCGGAGAAGGTAAAAATGAAATGAAGCATTTGTAAAATAGCTTGAAATCAAGATATTGTAAGATATAATTAATGTAATATATAGATGAAAGGGGCATTTTCATGCAAGAGAAGTTTAAGTTAGGCGTTGATTTTGCAATAGAAATGGATGCTAAAGACGAGCTCAAGAGTTATAAAGAAAGATTCTATTTAAAAGAAGGGGAACTCTACATGGACGGCAACTCACTTGGAGCGTGTTCAAAAGATGCAGAGGAGGCTCTTTTAAATATGCTGGAAGTGTGGAAGAACAACAAAATTCTCATGTGGAATATGGAAGACGGTAAATATTTCAAATATCCTCAGTTTATCGGAGGACTTTTTTCCGAGTTGTTGAATGCAGATAAAAACGAACTTACATGCACAAATAGTGTTACAATAAACATTCATCAGGCATTAGCAACTTTTTATAAACCTACAAAAGAAAGATATAAGATTCTGGTTGATGACTTAAATTTTCCGACAGACATTCACGCTGCAGTCAGCCAGGTTAAGCTAAAAGGACTAGATCCGGATGATGCAATAAAGGTTGTTAAGAGCAGGGACGGAAGGATAATTGAAGAGGACGATATTATCGACGGATTTACCGAAGACGTTGCAGTAGCTTTGTTGCCCAGTTTGCTATACAGATCGGCACAACTTGTAGACATGGAAAAAGTGACAAAGGCAGCTCATAAAAAAGGAATAATCATAGGGTGGGACCTAAGTCATTCCATTGGCTCTGTTCCTCATGATTTCAAAAAAATCGATCCGGATTTTGCAGTTTTTTGCACGTATAAGCATATTTCAGCAGGTCCCGGATCGAATGCAATCCTTTATATTAATAAAAAGCATTTTGGTACAGAACCGGGTTTTGCCGGATGGCATGGAAATAAGAAAGAAACCCAATTTCAACTGCTTCATAAACACGATCCTGAAATTGATGCTGACGCATGGCTTACAGGTACTCCGAATATGCTTTCTATGGCTCCTATGGAGGGAATAGTTAAAGTTTATAACGATGCCGGAATAGAGAACATCAGAAAGAAATCACTGCTGTTGACAGATTACTTTATATATCTTATAGAAAAAAGGCTTGCAAAGTATGGATTTTCTAACGGAACACCATTGGATCATAACAGACGTGGCGGACATGTGGCTTTGGAGCACGAGGAGGCTTATAGAATCTGCCTGGCACTTAAAGAGAAGAACGTAATACCGGATTTCAGAGAACCAAATGTAATAAGGATTGCTCCTGTAGCTCTTTATGTATCATTTGAAGATGTATACAGACTTGTGGATATTCTAGAAGAAATAGGAGAGAGAAAATCTTACGAAAAATTTTCTGATAAACGTGCGTTGGTTGTGTAGATAACGACTGAATTTGAAAACAATAGAATAAAACATTTAACAGATGGTATTTGTGGTTAACTACTACAAAACCATCTGTTATTTTATTAAGGTTTTTATTGACAGCAATAAGATATAGTTATATAATCAAAATATAGGATACCCCCCTACCGTATGGGAAGTGAGGTGTAAGATAATATAGGAATATATTAATTGGATATCCTATATACGAAAGGAGTCTTTTTATGAGAAGTGTTGATTTTAAAGTTACCGGTATGACATGAGCGGCTTGTGTTAGAACGGTTGAGAAAACCGTAAGTAGGCTGGACGGTGTGAAAGAAGCTAATGTAAATCTAGCTGTAGAGCAATTAAGTGTCAAATTAGATGAAAAATTTATTTCACCAAAAGATATAGAAGATGCAATATCCAAAGCAGGATATAAAGCAGTTGAAATAAAAGAAACCAGGAAAGTTACAATACCTATTGAGGGAATGACCTGTGCTGCATGTGTAAGAGCGGTAGAAAGGGCATTAAAAAAGCTTCCCGGGATAGTAGAAGCCCAAGTGAATTTGGCGACAGAAAAAGCGGCAATAGAATATGATGGCAGTTTGATAAGACTTTCGGAAATAAAGCAAACCATTAATAATGCGGGATATAAAGCTTTGGATGTGGAAAGAGAAGCTGATGTGGACGAAGATAAGGCGCGTAAAGAAAAAGAAATCAAGACAATGTGGACGAAATTTATTTTCTCAGCGGCATTTGGCATACCATTATTGTATTTGGCTATGGGGCCAATGGTAGGTTTGCCGGTACCAAGCGCATTAAACCCGGACATTAATCCCTTAGCTTTTGCATTAACGCAGCTTTTTTTAGCAATACCCGTTGTTATTGCAGGATATAAATTTTATACAGTAGGTTTTTCTTCACTTTTCAGAGGAAGTCCGAATATGGATTCTCTTGTGGCTTTAGGAACGTCGGCGGCTATTTTATATGGGCTTTTTGCTGTTTATAAAATAAGCCAAGGAGAGGTTCATTATGCTCACGATCTTTACTTCGAATCCGCTGCTATAATAATTACTTTGATTTCCTTAGGTAAAACCTTAGAAACCGTTTCAAAAGGTAAAACTTCTGAAGCGATAAAGAAGCTTATGGGCTTGGCTCCTAAGACTGCCATAGTGATACAAGACGGAGCAGAGATAGAAATTCCTATAGAAGAAGTTGAAGTTCATGACATTATAGTTGTGAAACCGGGAGAAAAAATACCTGTAGATGGTATAGTTGTTGACGGCTACACATCTATTGATGAATCAATGCTTACAGGAGAGAGTATTCCGGTAGAGAAAACAATTGGTGATAGAGTTACAGGTGGAAGCATCAATAAAAACGGTAGTATTAAATTTAAGGCGGAGAAAGTGGGTAAAGATACAGCTTTAGCACAAATTATTAAGCTTATGGAAGATGCTCAAGGCTCTAAAGCTCCCATTGCAAAGATGGCTGATATAGTATCCGGGTATTTTGTTCCTATTGTAATGACAATTGCCTTAATTGCCGGAATTGTATGGTATATAAGCGGGGAGAGCCTAGTCTTTGCTATGTCAATATTTATATCCGTATTGGTAATTGCATGTCCTTGTGCCCTCGGCCTTGCAACACCTACAGCTATAATGGTGGGTACAGGTAAAGGAGCAGATTACGGGGTGTTGATTAAAAGTGGGGAGGCTTTGGAAACAGCACATAAAATCAATACAGTGGTTTTAGATAAAACCGGAACCATAACGGAAGGTAAACCGCAAGTTACAGATATTATAACCTATGAGGATTTTGATAAAGAGCAGCTATTGGCACTGGCTGCATCAGCGGAAAAAGGTTCCGAACATCCTTTAGGCGAGGCTATTGTAAAAGAAGCTGAAAACCGAAATATTGAACCTTTTGAAGTTAATAGTTTTAATGCTATTCCTGGACATGGGATAGAGGCAGTTATTGATAATAAAAAAATTCTTATGGGAAATCTAAAGTTAATGAAGGACAGAGGACTAGACATTGAAAGATTCAGTATTGATGCGGAGAGACTCGCAATGGAAGGAAAAACACCTATGTATATAGGTATTGAAGGGAAAATTGCAGGCATCATTGCAGTCGCTGATATTGTAAAAGAAAGCAGCGAAAGGGCCATTAGTAATTTGCATTCTATGGGAATCGAAGTAGTAATGATTACAGGAGACAACAAAAATACTGCGGAAGCCATAGCAAAGCAAGTAGGTATAGACAGAGCATTAGCGGAAGTCCTTCCTCAAGATAAAGCAGAGCAAATCAATAGATTGCAAAAGGAAGGAAAAAATGTTGCCATGGTGGGTGATGGCATAAATGATGCCCCTGCATTGGCACAAGCTGATATAGGAATAGCAATAGGTTCCGGTACGGATGTTGCAATGGAGTCGGCGGATATCGTTCTTATGAGAAGTGACTTATTGGATGTAGCAACGGCCATAAAGCTTAGCAAGAGTACTATTAGAAATATTAAACAAAACTTGTTCTGGGCTTTCTTTTACAATACTATTGGCATACCCATTGCGGCAGGTTTACTATATGCTTTTGGCGGTCCTAAACTAAATCCTATGATAGCTGCGGCAGCTATGTCTTTTAGTTCAGTATCTGTAGTAAGTAATGCATTGAGATTGAAAAACTTTAAACCATAATTATGAATTATAGCTAAAGGGAAAATCATGACATATAACTAAATTTAGAGGAGGCGGGAAAATGAAAAAAGAATTAAAAATTGAAGGTATGAGCTGCGGGCATTGTGTAATGCATGTAGAAAAAGCATTGAAAGAACTGAAAGAAGTGGAAAATGTAGAGGTAAGCCTGGAAGAAAAAAATGCTATAGTGACATTAAAATACGAAACAGATGATGCTAAACTAAAAGAGACAGTTGAAGAAGCAGGATATGATGTAGTTGATATTAAAGATATTTAGGTGATAGCAATGAAATGTGAGAAACATGTTGAGCGCAAGGAAAAACTAAAGAAGGATTTGATAAATCGCCTTAATCGAATAGAAGGCCAGATGAGAGGCATCAAGGGTATGGTAGAGAATGATATATATTGTGATGATATTTTAAATCAAGTAGCTTCGGCACAGGCAGCTTTGCGATCCTTTAGCAAAGTACTGTTAGAAAGTCATATGAAAAGCTGCCTTGTAAATAGCATAGAACACGGTGAAACGGAAATCATAGACGAATTGTTGAAAACTATGGGAAAATTGATGAAATAATATAATTACAAAGTAGCAGATATTAACCCTCATTAATAGATTATAGTAAGAAAATATAATTTATAGTGGGGGTTTTTATTATGATAAATATAAGACCAGTTTTTCGTATTTGACATTTTCGGTTTTATTATGATAGATTATATAAGACAATCTTATTTGATTTAATAAGTATGGTAAGGGGTGTTTTTATGACAGAGAATATGAGATGTGAGCTAAATTCTGATAATGAAAAATATATTGAAAATAAAAAAATCAATTGCAGAAAGCTTGTATATAATAAAAAACTATCGGGTAAATTTAAATTGTATTTAAATGATAAAATGGCATATGATAGAGCCTTTGACTTGTTAGCAAGAAAAGTATATATACATCACTAAAAAATAGGTTTACGAACCTATTTTTTTTAATATAACCATGTTTTCCAACACATCTTTAAAATTTACACCTTAAAACAATTTCTTGTATCAAATTTCCTGCAATACATAGTTTGATTTGTGCAAAACTATAATTGTTAATATTTCATTTTTTTAAAAAGGAGATAAGTATTAATGAGAAAAAATAATATTTTTCTTACAGGATTTATTATAGTTTTTTTTATACACTGCTTTTCTATCGGGTTTGTTTATGGAATGGATGATGAAGAACCTATTGATGAAGCTATGCTTAAGGATTTTATACAAAAAGCATATGATACTAAATGCAAATGTATGATTGAAGGTGATTGGAAAGAATTAAAACAGTATTATGATACTACCAAAAAATATGCGCAATGGTCTTATGAACATGAAGCAAAACGTATAAAGTATTTAGCGGACTGGTCAAGTAAGAGAGATGCAGGATTTACTGATATAAGATCGATAATAGATTTGAAAAGAGTTAAAAAAAGAGATGGTATATATCTATTATCAGTTACTGAAGTTTTGCAATTTGATTATGCATATAACGATGATATAGATGAACAGAAAAACAGTTTTGAAGTTACTTTACAACATAGCATAGGGTTGATAAATAAGGATAAGAGATGGTTTATAAGCAGGGATTGGTATACGGATTGCTTTTTAAACGCTTTAGGGCCTTATAGCGGAATTTATATCGGTAAAAATGATGATGAATTTTTGGAAAAATTAAAAGTTGTGAAAGCGGTTAATCTGGGCGGGGTAAAATATGATAGGCAAAAAGCTGTTCAATATGCTGATAAATACTATTCCAAATATAATTCAAAATATAAAGACTGCAACGGTATAGGTGGAGATTGTACAAATTATGTATCTCAGTGTATCAGCGATAAAGAAGAAGGCGGAGGTATAGCCTTTGATAGGATATGGTTTTGCGTTTATCCCAAGCATGGCGGCAGGGCTGAAGGCAGTAAAGCTTTCGTAAATACTGATGCTTTTAAAGGGTATCTAGTATATAGCGGAAGAGGCAGGGTTTTAAGACGTGGTGATTTTGAAGAGGTCACTAAAAAATCAGACGATTACCCTATAGGGGCTGCAGGGCTATTGCAAATAGGCGACTTGATTTGCTATGAAGTGAAAGGTCAGATTGACCATTTTTCCATTATTACGGCTAAGGATTCAAAAGGATATCCTATGATTAATTCTCACACTGTTGAGCGCTATCATGTACCTTTTGATCTCGGTTGGGGAGGAAAGAATATAAAATTTCATCTTATTAAGATAGTGTTTTGAGAATGGTAATACAGCCATAATATTTTTAGAAATGTTGCAAATAATATATTAAGTAAAATTGAAGGGAAGTGAATTAGTGGGGAAAAAGTTAACTCCGGAGCAGCAGAATTATAAAGATTTTTCTAAAAAAAGAGAACCTAAAAGACCGGTTTTCAAAAACTGTATAAAAGCATTTGTCGTAGGCGGTCTTATCTGTGTATTAGGTCAAATATTCCAAGCAATATATATAAAACATTTTGGTTTCACGGAAAAAACCGCGGCAAGTCCTACATCAGCAACTTTAATAATTATATCAGTGCTGCTTACGGGATTAGGGGTATATGATAAAATAGCACAATGGGCGGGTGCCGGTACAGCTGTACCGATAACAGGATTTGCCAATACCATGGCATCTGCTGCAATAGAGCATAGGAGTGAAGGTTATGTTTTGGGAGTTGGCGGTAATATGTTTAAAATTAGCGGTCCCGTTATAGTTTTCGGTGTTTTTTCCGCATTCGTCATTTCTATTATAAAAGTAATATTTAATTTTTTTGGAGGTTAGTAAATGGTTAAAGGGAATCAAAGCTTTATATTTAATGCGGGAATTTTTATTTTATCTACATCTACGGTAGTGGGACCTTTTGAGGGGAAGGGACCGCTATCAGGTGATTTTGACATAATACATGATGATATTTGGATGAATCAGGACAGCTTTGAGAAAGCTGAAAAAATAATGTTGGAAGAAGCAGCACTAAGAACAATAGAAAAGGCCGGTATTAAAAAAGAAGAAATTAATCTTTTTATATCAGGAGACTTATTGAGCCAGATAATATCTAGTAACTTTGCTGCAAGAACAATCGGATCACCGTATATAGGAATATACAGTGCTTGCTCCGGGTCTATGGAGAGTTTGTTGTTGGCTGCATTGATAATGGAAGGAAATGATATCCCTTATATTTTAACAGGGACATCCAGTCATAACGCTTCTGCGGAAAAACAATTCCGATACCCTACTGAATATGGTTCACAAAAACCCCCTACAGCCCAATGGACTGTCACCGGTGCCGGTACCTGTCTCTTGACAAAAATGTTTCAAGGACCAAAAATCACTTCTGCCACCATAGGTAAAATAGTTGACATGGGCGTATGTGATCCGTTTAACATGGGCTCGGCTATGGCGCCGGCAGCAGCAGATACATTATATACACATTTTCAAGACTTGGGCATAACTCCGGATTACTATGATATTATCGCAACAGGAGATTTAGGTAATGTTGGACATAAAATATGTAAGGACCTATTAAAAGACAAAGGATTGGAAATGCCTGACAATATTTTTACTGATTGCGGAATGCTTATATATGGAGATAATCAAAATGTTCAAGCCGGGGGAAGCGGTTGTGCCTGTTCTGCAGTAGTTACCTTCGGACATTTTCTAAACAGAATGAATAGAAAAGAAATAAAAAGAATCCTTGTTGTCGCAACAGGAGCTCTACATTCCCCTCTTTCTTATCAGCAGAAAGAGTCTATACCGGGTATAGCTCATGGAGTAGCAATAGAAATGTAAGGAGTGAAATAGTTGGATAAAATCTTTTGGGCTTTTGTAATAGGTGGGTTAATATGTGTTATCGGTCAAATTATGATGGATGTGTTTGCATTAACTCCTGCCCACACTATGAGTACTTTAGTTGTAGCAGGAGCTATACTAGGTGGTTTAGGCTTATATGAGCCCTTAATAAAATTTGCGGGGGCGGGTGCTTCTGTACCTATCAGTAGTTTTGGTAATTCTTTGTTAAAAGGTGCATTTACAGAGTTGGAAAAGGATGGGCCCATAGGAATATTTACAGGTATTTTTGAATTGACCAGCTCAGGTGTATCATCTGCCATAATTTTCGGATTTATGGCTTCTTTGATATTCAAACCAAAAGGGTAAGTAAACGAGTTGTGCTATTTATAAAAGAAATGTATAATTACAATAAAACATTAAAGAAAGGCAACGTGTTTACTCAATGCCCATAAAAAGTTTAATCAAAAAAGCAGAAGAAGGAGATATAGAAGCTAAAAATAAATATTCAAAAATAATGGAATGTATGGAAACCATGGATGAATATCGAGTAGCGAATTGCATCATTTTGATGAAGGAATTAATCCCGGAATTGCAAAGTCAAATAGCAATAATGATTAAAAATTTTGTAATTGATAAAGAAAGAAGTTTAAAATTTTTAAGTAAGGATGAAATACAATTGATTGAGTTTTTAAGAGATAATCTGAAATCAAACTAGATTGAATTCAGTTTACTACATGGTATCCTTTATTTGTTAGTATGAAATTGTCTTTTATCCCCTTTGAAAGATAGATTTTTTTGCTTTTTGTTATAAACACTGCTTCTACATCAGGTTCATCGTTTACGAATTCCAGGCCTTTTTCCAAACCAAACAAAAATACCATAGTTGATAGTCCATCTCCGTCAATTGATATATCAGTTATAATAGAAACCCCTGCCAATTCGTTTTCTGCAGGAAATCCCGTTTCAAGATCAAGTATATGGTGATATTGTTTTCCATTGTTTTCAAAAAATTTTTCATAAATACCGGATGTAACCACAGTTTTGTCCTCGATACTTAGTATGCCTAAGTAGTCGCCTCTGTGATCAAAGGGATCTTGTACTCCAATTTTAAAGGGTTCACCGTTTGGATTTTTGCCAATTGTCAATATATTTCCGCCGAGGTTTATGATTGCACTCTCTATGCCCTTTTCTTTTAAAACATTTGCAGCTTCATCGGCAGCATACCCTTTTGCAATAGCACCTAAATCAACCTTCATGCCTTTAACATCAAGTCTTGCACTATATTCCTTTTTATTTAAATGTAGTTTTTTATAATCTATTAATTGCATAGTATTGACTAATTCCGATGGTTCAGGTACGGCGGCATACTCGGTTCCGATATTCCATAGTTTTACCAAAGGTCCTATAGTTATATCAAATCTACCTTCAGATAATTTCGAATAATATAGTCCTTTTTCCAATACAAAAAAGGTATCAGGACTTAATTTTACATCATGTAAACCGGAGGCTTCGTTTAATTTGATGATTTCACTTGGGCCTTCCGTGTTAATGGTCATTTTTTCTTCTATCTCTCTTAACCTATCAAATACATCATCTATTACCTTGTCATCTTTACTATCATATAAAATAATGTCTACTGTTGTACCTAATATAAAGTTACTTTTGACAATAGGTTTTTTATTCTTTATCTCACAACCCGAAAATATTGTAGAAAACAAAACTAAAACTAATATTATTATAGTAAAATGGCAATAAATTTTTCTTTTCATATCGGCCTCCTGATAGCCTCCAAATTGGCTTTATAAGTCTTTAGTCTGCGATAAAATTTTAGCATATATTTTTTTAATATACAAACAAAATAACAGAAGCCAAAAATACCTATAGAAATAAATGATATAAAAATGTAAACTATAAGATGAGAATACAAATATATAGCGATTATTAAAGAAACTAAATGGTGATTTTATGAGGTTAAAAAAAGGGGATTTATTTATTCTAATTGTTATTGTTTTGGCTTTGATATCTTATTTTGGTATTAAAACAATTTATAAAGATATAGAAAACAAAGCAGTGGTAATATACGTAGATGGCATCGAATATGATCGGATTTACCTTAATAGCATAAAAGAAGAACAGCTCATTCATATAGATTTGAAAAATGAAAAGTTTATTGATATAAACGTAAGTAATGATGGAGTATATGTTAGTGATGTAATATGTCCTGATAGAATATGTGTAAAAACGGGTTTTATAAATAAAGTGGGACAAAGTATAGTATGTCTTCCCAATAAAGTGCAAATTTATATAGAAGGCGGCATGAGAGCAGACGTGGATGGCGTTTCTTACTAGGAAGTGTGGCTATGTTAAAAACGAAAAAATTGATACTGCTCAGCATATTGATATCACAAGCCTTGGTTTTGAATCTTATTGAAAGGGCTATACCGGTGCCTATTCCGGTACCGGGTGTCAAGCTGGGCTTAGCAAATGTTATCAGCCTTTTCACTATAATAGTTTTTGGTCTTAAAGAGACTATTTTAGTGGTTATTTTAAGGACGCTTTTAGGTTCTTTTTTTGCCGGCGGTATATCAAGCTTTTTTTATAGTCTGGCAGGCGGGCTCTTAAGCGCAATAATCATGTCTTATCTGTATATAAATTGGAAGAGTCTTTTCAGCATTCCCACCATAAGTGTAGCCGGAGCAATATTTCATAATATCGGTCAAATAATAGTAGCAAGTATTGTACTTTCAAATATATACTTGTTTTACTATTTGCCCATATTGTTAATATCCGGCGTCATAACCGGTGTTATTATAGGATTTACAGTTCAGTTTTCCATTAGTCCGCTAAAAAGAATTTTAAAAATTAATTGATATTAAAATCAGTTATAATAGACTTATTAGTAGTATATCTTGTTTATTAGCAAGAGAGAAAAGGAGAAAGAAAATGACAACAATACAGGCAATAGTTTTAGGAATCATACAAGGTATTACAGAATTTTTACCTATTAGCAGCTCGGGGCATCTTGTTCTTTTGCAAAAAATATTTGGGATTACAGAGCCGGGACTTACATTTGAAATTGTTGTGCATTTAGGCACTTTAGTTGCAGTGTTTGCAGTATTTTGGAAAGATATTGTAATGCTGCTAAGAAGACCCTTTCAGAAGCTTACATACTTATTAATAGTGGGTACTATACCTATAGGCATCATAGGGGTTGCCGGTAATGATTTTTTTAAAAAAATATTTGCCAGCGGTAGCACGCTGGGTTTTGGCTTTTTTATAACGGGTTTGGTTTTGATTTTTGCAGATAATATAGTATACGGGTTTAAGGATTTGGAAGAGACAAAATACTCTGATGCAATTTTTGTTGGTATTTTACAGGGTGTTGCCATCTTACCTGCTGTTTCAAGATCGGGCTTAACAATTTCAGGTGCGTTATTTCGCAATATGGATAGGGACTTTGCAGCAAAGTTTTCCTTTCTACTATCCATACCCGCAATTTTGGGAGCTGCCGTATTTGATATGAAAGATATATTAGTAGTCGGAATAGATAATATAGATGCTTTAAATTTGGGAATCGGTTTTATATTTTCGGCTATATTTGGTTATATATCAATTAAATATTTGATAAGGATTTTGAAAAAAGGCAAGTTAAGATATTTTTCCTATTATGTTTTTGGCTTAGGCGCGTTAGTGTTTTTAGACCAATTTGTTATTCATATGTTTTTTTAGCAGGGCGGAATGAGATGGTGAAGTGTAGGGGCTGACAACTCTGTCAGCCCGATAAAAAACAAATAAAAATAAAAAAGGAAGGGGTTGTTTTTGTGGGTAACAAAGAGAAAGTATTGCTAAGCATACTTAAAAGAGAAGTAGTGCCTGCAACGGGGTGTACCGAGCCTGTGGCTGTTGCTTATTCCACTGCCCTGGCTAGAAAAAATCTTAAAGGTGAAATAAAAAAACTGGAGGTTTCAGTTGACGGGGGTCTTTATAAAAATGGGATGAAGGTAGGTATCCCCGGTATCAAGGAAAGAGGGTTGGACATAGCAGGAGCCTTAGGCTTATTTTCAGGAAAATCGGAAAAAGGTTTACAAGTTATTGACGCCATCGATGAAGAAGGTTTGGCGAAAGCGAAAGGACTTGTGGAGCAAGGTAAAGTCCAAGTGACAGTTGAGGAAGGATGTGCAAAGCTATATATTAAAACTGTACTTTATACCACAGAAGGTTCTATTTGTGTAGTTACCAAGGACAAGCACTTAAACGCATCCATACCGGAGCTTGGCAGTGAAAGCATAAAATGTGAAACCATAGGTGCAGGCATACAGAAAGAATCTGAAGAGATACAAAACTATGATTTAGAAGATTTCCTAGAATTTTCCGAGGGTATACAATTGGAAGAACTGGATCTGCTTGATGAAGGCATTAAAATGAATCTTGCATTGGCTGATGAAGGTATGGCTATGGAAGATGGTGTGGCAAAGAAATTTGAAAAACTGGTAAAGGACGGGTTTATGAATGACGGAGTGATGTATAAAGCACAAGTTTTATGTGCGGCTGCAGCAGAAGCTAGAATGGCCGGTAGCAGGCTGCCTGCAATGAGCAGTGCCGGTAGTGGTAATCATGGAATTACTGTTTTTCTTACAAACTATGCTGTGGCACAAAAAATCGGCGCTTCCAAAGAAAAACTTTTAAGGGCTTTGGCATTAAGTAATCTAATAACTTTTTATATAAAATCATATACCGGAACTTTGTCTGCGATGTGTGGCTGCGGTGTAGCGGCAGGTATAGGTTCCAGTGTAGGAGTAACCTACTTAATGGACGGCAGTCTCGAAGAAATGCTTGGAACAATAATTAATATGGTAGGAAGTATCGCAGGTATAGTATGTGATGGCGGTAAAGAAGGGTGTTCATATAAATTAGCTTTATCAGCCGGTTGGGCGGTACAATCCGCTTTATTATCTATGGCCGGAGGTGTAATTAACATTACAGATGGTATTGTAGCATCAGATTTTAAAAAAGTTATAAAAAATCTAGGATATGTTTGTAATCCCGGGATGCTGGAAACTAACGAAGCTATAATCAAAGTTATGACCAATGGGATGTGAGATTTGGGAAGTAAGAAGTGAGATGCGGGATGTGAATCATGGATATAAATGAAGCAAAGAAGATGGTTATAAAGGCAGGATTAAAACTTGTTGAGTCCGGATTAATAGTCAGGACTTGGGGAAATGTGAGCTGTCGAATGGATAATGATAGTTTTGTCATAACTCCAAGCGGAAGAGATTACCTAACATTGACTCCTAATGAAATTGTTGAGGTAAAAATTGATGATTGCAGCTATGCCGGCGTTGTTGTACCCTCTTCTGAAAAAGGTATTCATGCTGAAATCTACAAACATTATCCGGATATAAATTTTATAATTCATACACATCAGGAAAATGCTTCAATAATAAGTACAACAGATTTGGATTCAATTGAGATAGATGAAGGATATCCTCATATAGGGGAAAAAATAGTTTGTGCTGCCTATGCTTTGCCCGGCTCAAATATGTTAAAAAAGAATATTATTGAAGCTTTAAATCGTTTAAACAGCAAGGCGGTAATAATGAAAAATCATGGTGCCATTTGTTTGGGTAGAGATTATAATGAAGCATTTTCTATAGCTTTTGATTTGGAAAAAGCATGTCATGAGTATATATTGAAACGATATTATAAAATAAGCGGGAAAAATTGTTTTAATACAGAGGAGATGAATGACTTTGCTCTTTCGCTTCACCATGAAAAGAGGAAATTTAAAACTTCTTGTTGGCGTAAATATCCAAACAGTAAAAGAGTTAAAAAAGGCTTCCTTTTATATTATGATAATGAGGATGAAGGAATTGAAATTAGAAGCACAGACCACATTCTAATGGAGGAAACTATACTAAATTATGCGATTTACAACAATCATAATGAAATAAACCATATAGTATTTAATAACAGCCCTGCAGTAAAAGCTATATGTGACTACGAAATCGAGTTGGAACCATATCTTGATGATTTTGCACAAATAGTAGGTGTTATAATAAAAAATATAGAAAATGATGCTATAGAAGTTTCAAAAGCTTTAGAAGATGCTTCTGCAGTCTTTATAAGAAACAGAGGTGTTGTATGCTGCGGTAGAACCAAAGAAGATGCTATTGCAGTAAGCATGATAGTGGAAAAGAATTGCATGGCATATATTAGTGCATCTTTATTTGAAAAGACAAAGCCTATTGATTTAGATGATAGCCTTTTAATGAGAAACAACTACATTGAGAGATATTCCAAGTTAAAAAACAAAAATTGATATTGAATAATCAGGTATTATTTTCTAGTGTACCTCACAAAATAAATAATATTGCATAAGATGTTAATAGCTTTTTATGCAATATTATTTTTTGCTATATTTACGGAATTACACTGTCGTAGCACTTATGCTACATTTTCTATAGGAGGTGTTTAGTTGAGGGTTTTAAAGATAGGTTCAGTAGGTACGGATGTTATGGAAATACAATCAATGCTGAGGAGTCTTGGCTTTTACTTTGGAGAAATTGATGGAATATACGGAAACGCAACAGCAAATGCTGTAAGGAACTTTCAAAGGGGCTTTGGGCTTACAGTTGATGGAATAGTAGGTCCGGAAACATTTAGGGCTTTGGAGCCTTTTTTAAAAGGCTATACGAATTATACTATTAGACCCGGTGACACATTATATTATATATCAGATAATTTTGGTACAAATGTTAATCGTATATTGACAGCAAATCCCGGGTTAGACCCATATAATTTACAAATAGGAGAAGAAATAATTGTTCCCTTTGGCATAGGTATAGTAGACACACGAATTGATTATACCTATGAAATTATGGAAAGGGATTTAGCAGGATTAGAGGCAGTGTTTCCCTATCTGAAAATTGAATCAGCCGGTAAAAGCGTTTTAGGAAAAGAACTATATTATATAAAAATAGGCACCGGCGGAAATAAGGTTTTTTATAATGCGGCACATCATTCCTTAGAATGGATAACATCACCGCTTTTAATGAAATTCACGGAAAATATAGCGGCGGCATATTCCGAAGGTCGTCTGTTAAGCGGTTATAATGTTAGAGAGATTTTGCAAGGAAGTACCATTTATATAATGCCAATGGTGAACCCTGACGGTGTTGATTTGGTGTTAAACGGTTTAAGTACAGACAATCCCTATTATGATGATTTACTTAAATGGAATGATACAGGTAGGCCTTTTTCAGAGGTGTGGCAGGCGAATATCCGCGGTGTGGATTTGAATCATAATTATGATGCAGCGTGGGATTTATCAAAACAAGCAGAACTGGAGCTGGGAATTGTAGGACCCGGCCCAACCAGATACTCCGGCCCGGAGCCTTTTTCGGAACCTGAAACGAGGGCTGTCAGGGACTTAACAATAAATATAGCCCCCCGATTAGTATTGGCATACCATAGTCAAGGTGAAGTTATATATTGGGACTTCATGGACTTGGCACCGCCGGAATCAAGACCTATTGGAGAAGTATTGGCTAAAGTCAGCGGATATACACTGGAGGAGCTGTTCGGTATTGCTTCCTATGCGGGTTATAAGGATTGGTTTATACAGGACTTTGGTCGTCCCGGATATACAGTAGAAGTCGGTTTAGGCATTAACCCATTGCCTATATCTCAATTTCCCAAAATTTATAGGGCTAATGAACCCTTATTGTTGCAAGCAACATTGGAATAAAATACAAGGGACATTTATAGTAGGCGGTCACAGACCGCCCCTGCCCCCTTTCCTGCCTTTTATCACCTTTCTCTTACATTATATTGTCTTATTTTTTCTATTAAAAAATAATTTGCATATTGACTGTAACTTTACTTGGTTTTTGGTGTATAATTAGATATGAAAGAAATTGCATAATGATTGGGGTGAGGCTATGAATGAATTTAGAGAATTATTGCCGTTTTTGAAGCAATGGAGTACGTATTTGGATATCGGTATTATTGCATTTATTATTTACAAACTTATGATGCTTATAAAAGAGACAAGGGCTGAACAGCTAATTAAAGGTATTATTGTTTTAATTATTATTACAAAACTAAGTGATATCATGCAACTTCACACTATGTATTGGTTGCTTAAAAATGCGATGACAGTTGGTGTCATTGCTATACTCATCATATTTCAACCGGAGCTGAGAAGGGCTTTGGAGCATATTGGCAGAGGTAAGCTTTTCGTAAAAAGCGAACTTCAGAAGCAAGAAATCGAAAATATGCTAAAAGAAATCAGCACTGCTGTTTCCGAACTTTCAAAAAATAAAATCGGTGCCATAATAGTATTGGAACAGGATACAGGATTAAATGAATATATTGGAACCGGGGTTTTGATGGATTCTGAAATATCAGCCGGTTTATTTATAAATATTTTTACGCCTAATACTCCTTTGCACGATGGAGCGATAATTATTAGAAAAAACAGGATTGCAGCTGCAGGCTGTTTCCTTCCATTGACAGACAATCAAAATTTAAGTAAACAATTAGGAACAAGACACAGAGCCGCGTTGGGGATTACAGAGATATCTGATAGTTTAGTTATAATAGTATCGGAGGAAACCGGCGTGATTTCTTTTGCAAAAGACGGTAAACTTTCTAGATATTTGGATCCTAAATCCTTAAAAGAGATTTTAAATAATGAATATACCAGCAAGGAGCAGGTTGTTTTAAGGAAGTGGGGTGTGAAGGATGAATGATTTACTGGATAAAAAGATTACAGTAATAATTCTTTCAGCGGTTTTGGCAATTATGCTTTGGCTTTATGTTATCACAGAACAAAACCCGGTGATAAATAAGGATTTAAGTTTACCCATAAGATTGATAAATACTGATACACTATTAGTGAATGACCTGGTTTTGTTGGATGATGAGCCTTTTAATGTATCAATAAGATTGAGAGGTAATAAAAATTACCTTGATAGTATGAACAGGACAACTGTATCAGCATTTGTGGATTTAAAAGAGATACGCTCTAAGGGGTTAGTGGAATTGCCCATAGATATTACCGGTATTCCGTTGGGAGTAGATATATTTTGGGTTTCTTCCAATAGATTATCCTTAAATATTGATAATATTATTTCAGAAATGTTACTTGTGACACTAAAAATTACCGGAAGTACATTAAATGGTACAGCAGCAATGACACCTTTTACTAACCCTTCAGAAATTATGGTAAAAGGGGCAGAATCAATAATAGAAACAATAAATAAAGCGGAGGTTTCAATCGATATAACTAATTTGGATAAAACGGTAAGTCAAAAGGCTGAAGTCGTTCTTAGTGATGAACAAAATAATACTATTGAAGGTTTAGATATAAATCCAAAACAAGTGGATGTAGTGGTTCCAATCGAGAATACAAAATCCGTAGCTGTTGAAGCAGATTATAGAGTAGTACCGGCGGATGGATATGTTTTAACCGGCGTGGAAATAAACCCTAAAACAGTAAATATAGTAGGGAAAAAAGAGGTATTAGATAGTATAACTAAAATAACCACACAAAGAATTGAATTTTTGGATGTTAAGAATTCTGTTGAACAGAAAACATTTTTAATACTTCCCGAAGGAGTTGAAATTGTTAATAAAAACGGTGGTATCGCTTTTAGTGCCAGTGTAGAAAAGTTAATTGAAAAAGAAATAGAAACAAATAGAGTTGGTGTAAAGAATCTATCGGAAAATTTTGAACTAGAGATGATTCCTATATACTTAAAAGCAATTATAAAAGGTACCGAAAGCATTGTTAATTCATGGGATATAGATAATGCATTTTATATTGATTTACTTGACTTAGAAGAAGGAACATATAATATGCCAATTTTGTTTACAAAACCGGAGCATTTAGAAGTACACGAACTTAATCCAAGCGAGATAAGAATTACTTTGAAAAAGCCAGAATAATTCTAAAAAGGTGATTGATAATATGAGTGATGAAAAGGATAACACCTTGAAGATAAGCAAAGAACTTACAAATTTAAAAGAAGTAAAAAGTATGCTTGGTGCTGTTTTTTATGCTACACAAGATGCAATTTCCGTTGTTAATAAAGAGGGTTTGGGTATAATGATAAACCCTGCTTATACTAAAATTACGGGTTTATCGGAAAAGGATATTTTAGGTAAACCAGCTACCGTTGATATTGCAGAGGGCGAATCAGTGCATATGCAAGTTTTAGCAACAAAGAAACCGGTAAAGGGAAGCTTGCTAAAGGTGGGGCCAAGTAAAAAAGAAGTATTGGTAAATGCCGCCCCTATTATAGTTGATGGGGAATTAAAAGGTAGTGTCGGGGTACTACATGATATTACGGAAATGAATCGGCTTTCTGAAGAACTAAAACAAGCTAAACAAATAATTAGAAAACTGGAAGCTAAATACACCTTTGATGATATAGCAGGTGATGAAGCAAGTATTGTAGATTCTATAGAGAAAGCAAAAAAAGCCGCCTTTACACCGGCATCAGTGTTTTTAGTAGGGGAAAGCGGGACAGGCAAGGAAATGTTTGCCCATGCCATCCATAATGCCAGTGATCGCAAATATAATCAATTTGTTAGAGTGAATTGTGCCGCTATCGCTCAATCAATTTTAGAATCGGAATTATTTGGTTATGAAGAAGGAGCCTTCACCGGAGCTAAAAAGGGTGGTAAAAAAGGATTGTTTGAAGAAGCTGATAGAGGAACGGTATTTTTAGACGAAATATCTGAAATAAGTGTAGAAACCCAAGCAAAACTTTTGAGAGTATTGCAGGAAAGAGAAATCGTTCGAGTAGGCGGTACAAAACCTATTAATATAGACGTACGAATAATAGCAGCAACTAATGCAAATATTGAAGAATCGGTTAAACACGGTAAATTTAGGAAGGATTTATATTACCGGATAAATATGTTTCCAATTAAGATACCTCCCCTTAGGGAAAGAAAAGGAGACATATTATTATTGGCTAGACTATTTATAAAGAAGTTTAACCAGGAATATGGCAGAAATATTGAAGGTATAAAAGAAGATGCAATAAAAGCTTTAACTGAATACAGTTGGCCGGGTAATGTTCGGGAGTTAGAGAATATTATTGGCAGAGCGATAATAAATATGAGAATAAATGAAAAAATAATTCAAACAAAACATATGCCTAAATTTAATTCATATATACAAGACGATGATATTCCATTAAACAATGAGTATCAGGTTGAGGAAGATATGACATTGGAAGAATTAACACAAAGGATAGAAAAAAAGTTTATACATCATGTTTTGAAAGAATATAATAATAATAAGACAAAAGCAGCAAAGGTCTTAGGTATTTCATTAAGAAACCTATACTACAAAATAGAGAAATATGGTATAAAATAGTGTGCAATATACTTCATCATGAAATTTTTGCAAAGTGTTGCACGCAAGATATTGCAAAAGGTGGTTTTTTCTGTTTGAAAAAATTCACCTTTTTTATTTAATCCATTGATAATAGTAGGTTTGATGAAGATGGCATAAAATTTGCAACATATTATAATAAGATAATATTTGACATTTATAATTTAAAATAATTATTAAATGGAGTGATGATTAAATTGATAAAAAGTTTTGATGGGATTATTGATGCTGCAAAAGGAAACGGTGGAAAAACCATAGCTGTAGCTGTGGCGCAGGATCGAGAAGTATTACTGGCTATCAAATCTGCTAATGATTTAGGTATTGCAAATGCTATACTTGTAGGAGATAGAGAAGGGATATTAGAAGCGGCTTCTCAGATTGATATGGATTTATCAGGTTATGAAATAATTGAAGAAAAAGATAAAACAGAAGCTTGTAAAAAGGCAGTAGCTCTTGTTACTGAAGGCAGAGCGCAGATTCTTATGAAAGGTATAGTAGATACAGCTATTATATTAAAAGCTGCTTTGGAAGAAAAGGCTGGTCTTAGAACGGGTAATGTATTATCTCATGTTGCAGTTTTTGAAGTGGATGCATATGATAAGCTATTTTATATTACCGATGCAGGTATGAATATTGCACCGGATCTAAAACAGAAAAAACAGATTACAGAAAATGTTGTAAAGGTAGCCCATGCGTTGGGTAATCACGTGCCAAAAGTAGCTATATTGGCTGCAGTAGAAAAGGTTAACCCAAAAATGCCGGCAACTTTGGATGCTGAAGCTTTGGTTGATATGAATATAAAAGGAGAGATTTCGGGTTGCATTATAGGAGGGCCTTTTGCCTTGGATAATGCAATATCACTAGAGGCGGCTAAGCATAAAGGTATTGACCATCCGGTGGCAGGTAATGCTGATATACTTGTAGTTCCTACAATAGAAGCAGGTAATATCCTATATAAAGCAATAAGCTTTTTGGCGGGAGGTAAGAGCTCAGGAATAGTTGTGGGAGCAAAAGTACCTATGGTAGTAACATCCAGAGCGGATAGTGATGAAGCTAAGTTAAACTCAATTGCCATAGGAGCCCTTATTGCCGGCCTTAAATAGACTGTGATTGAAAAGGAGGGAAATATATGCTTGAGACTTATAGACTACTAATTGTAAATCCCGGTTCCACATCAACGAAAATTGCTATTTATGATAATGAAAAACCTGTTTTTGAAGAAACTCTTAGACATTCCAATGAAGAATTATCCCCCTATCCTACCATATATGATCAATATGAATTTAGAAAAAATGTTATACTCGATACATTAAACACTAAAGGAATAAATATTACTAAACTTAATTCAGTAATAGGCAGAGGCGGACTTTTAAATCCCTTAGAAGGCGGAACTTATAGTGTAAATGATAAGATGTTAAAAGACTTAAAAGAAGGGGTTATGGGGCAACATGCTTCAAATCTGGGCGGTATAATAGCCCATGAAATTGCATCTCAATTAAATATTCCTGCATTTATTGTGGATCCTGTTGTAGTAGACGAACTTGATGACGTTGCTAGAATAACAGGTCTTCCGGAAATAAATAGAATCAGCTTATTCCACGCACTAAATCAAAAAGCTGTTGCCAAACGTGCAGCAAAAGACCTTGGTAAAAAATATGACCAAGTTAATTTGATAATTGCCCATTTGGGTGGGGGGATATCTGTAGGTGCGCATAAAAAGGGCAGGGTTGTTGCAGTAAATAACGCCCTGGACGGAGAAGGGCCTATGTCTCCGGAAAGAGCAGGTTCATTACCAATAGGAAATCTGATTAAGCTTTGTTTTTCAAATCTATATACTCAAGAGGAAATAAAGAAAAAGGTTGTAGGCAAAGGCGGACTGGTAGCACATCTGAATACTAATGACGGAAGGGAAATCAGCGAGAGAATTAAAGCCGGAGATAAGAAAGCTGAATTAGTCTATTATGCAATGGCTTATCAAGTAGCAAAAGAAATAGGCGGCTGTGCAGCAGTTTTAGAAGGTGACGTAGATGCTGTTTGCTTAACCGGCGGGTTGGCCTACGACCAAATGTTTACTGATTGGATAAAGAAAAAAGTTAAGTTTATATCAGAAGTTATGATTTACCCCGGAGAAGATGAAATGGTAGCTATGGCGCAGGGAGCTTTGGGAGTTTTAAGAGAAGAAGAAAAAGCAAAAGTTTATTAAAAATAAGGATTGATGATATGAAAAAAGATAAGCGAGTAAGAATTATTACAGGTCATTACGGCAGCGGCAAAACAGAATTTGCAGTCAACTACGCTTTTGACTTGGCTGAGAAAGGCTTTAAAACAGCTATTGCGGATTTGGATATAGTAAATCCTTATTTTAGGTCTAGGGAGATAGAACCGATTTTTTTAGAAAAAGGTATAAAGGTTGTATCAAGTACAATAAAAAGCTTTGCAGGTGACCTACCGGCACTTTCACCGGAAATTTATACATTGTTGCAGGATAAAAGTTATGAAGCTGTTATAGATGTAGGAGGCGATAAGGCAGGAGCTACCGTATTAGGACGATTTTATGATCATATAGATAAAGATGAATGCGATGTTTTTTTCGTTCTTAATGCTAACAGACCTATGACTTCTAATAAAGAAAGCTCAATAAGATATATACGTTCTATTGAACTGGCTTCAAGACAAAAGGTAACAGCGCTGGTAAATAACACTCATTTATGCGGTGATACACAAATAGAAGATATTTTGAAAGGACAAAAGCTATGCGAGGAAGTCTCCAAGGAGTTAAATTTGCCCATTAAATATGTGGTATCACATATTAGTTTAATGGATAGATTGCCAAAAAATTTACAAGGTAAAATTTTTCCTATAAATATTTATATGAAAAAGCCTTGGGAAACGGAAATTGAAGGAGGGTTTTAAATGGCAGGAAAGGTCACTTTTGACGAGGATAGGTGCAAGGGTTGTGAACTATGCACCCTTGTTTGTCCGGTAAATATAGTGATTATGGACAAAGACAGAATTAATATCAAAGGATATCACCCGGCAACAGTAAAGGAAATGGAAAAATGTACTGCGTGTGCGGCATGCGCCAGGATATGCCCGGATTCAGTAATAACTGTTGAAAGATTGTAATTTAAGGAGGGAAAATGAATGGCAAGAGAATTATGGAAAGGTAACGAAGCCATAGCTGAAGCAGCCATAAAGGCCGGATGCAAATTTTTCTTCGGCTATCCGATAACACCGCAAAATGAAATACCTGAATATATGTCTTTAAGGCTTCCTCAGGAAGGAGGCTGCTTTTTACAAGCCGAGTCGGAAGTTTCTGCTATAAATATGGTATATGGAGCAGCAGGTGCGGGAGCCAGAGTAATGACATCCTCATCAAGCCCCGGAATAAGCTTAAAACAAGAAGGTATAAGCTATATAGCAGGTGCCGAGCTTCCTTGTGTAATAGTAAATATTGTGAGAGGCGGTCCCGGATTGGGAAGTATTCAACCTGCACAATCCGATTACTTCCAAGCGACTAAAGGCGGAGGTCACGGGGATTATAGACTATT
>JALNWH010000018.1 GCA_023230985.1 Bacillota bacterium | reverse complement strand
GGGATTACTGTAAACCTCAATACAACAACTAAAGCTGTAACAGGTAAAACAGATAGGGATACTTCTTTTAGTTTTTGCAAAAGTATGTTCAAATACCCCTCTCCTTTCAAGTTTTAGTAAAAAAACAACGATATTTACCATGACAAAAGGCCTTAAAATCGTTACCATTTAAGATTATAACATACTTCTACCTATAGATTCTAATATTTATTTACTTATTTTTGCAATAGCAATGGAGATTCAATACTTATTTTGAGAAAAAAGAATTATATTTAAGAAAATTCGACAAAATTCTCCAAAAACAAGCTTTTGTTTAAGATTAGTTTAAAAAAATCTGATATAATAATTAATTGCTAAAGATAAACATTACAAATTAAAAAATGATATTTTGATATATTAATAAAAATTTTAATTTTCTTGGAGGAATGAATATGAGAACAAATAGAAGAAGTAAAATTATAGGTTTTATACTGATACTATTAATAGTATTAGCTTTACCCTCTATTTTACAGACAGCACAGAATGTTATATTTGCTGATGGGACGAGCAATGGATTGTCCGTGAACGTAACAAATAGTATCAATGGTGTTTTAGGTAAGACTAAGACAGTTACAGTAACAATGAATAATGAAAATAAAGGTGATAATGATTGGATTTACAATGTGGGTTTGAAAGTAGAATTGGATGACGGCTTGGAGTTTGTTGTCGGAAGCGGAATTGCACCAAGCTCCAAAAAATTTGAATTAATTAATGAATCTAACCCAACAGAAGGTCAAAAGCAAATCTTAGAATGGGTAGATATTACAGACCTTGCTCCGGGAGAAATCTACAGCTTTTCCTTTGAGGTAGAGATTTTAGAGGAATATAGAGAAAAAACCGTTACCATCGGCGAAGGGGAAGATAAAACAGATATAAGCGATATAAAATTCGGAGAACAAT
The DNA here is from genome assembly GCA_023230985.1 of Bacillota bacterium. Lineage (GTDB taxonomy): Bacteria > Bacillota > Clostridia > Lutisporales > Lutisporaceae > JAAYKT01. Next base: position 23,942 of record JALNWH010000018.1, on the reverse strand, counting down.
TAAAAGGTAAAGTCAAAGTAAAGGCAAGTGATGATGCACAGACTTTTGACAATATTTCTACAGAATATAAAGAATTCAACATCAAAGTAATGCCCTTTGAAGTAATTATAGAAGGCGGAGGAAAGCTACTAAAGGGGGCAGGCGAGACAGCCGATTCTAATGATGACAAATATACAAAAGATATAACTGTAAAAATAATAAATAACTCAAAATATAAAGTTGTAATTGATGAGCTAAAAAACATAATAGCTAATGGGTTGCAAGTAACGGGTATAAAGGTTAATGATGATATTCCTGCGCAAGGTACTTATACAAGGAGTTTCTATAATGAAGATAACGGAGAATCCACTTTGGAGTGGAGTAATTTAGAAATAAATCCCGAAGGCGAATACACAATCGCCTATACAGTAGCAGTATTTGATAAATATACAAAAAAAGATGAAAACGAAGATTGGAAGGTAAATACAGGAGGCTATATTCATGATAGCACCTCATTACCGATTACCGTGAATTATAGAGGCTGTATTGATAAAAGTGATACAAATTATCCTTTTGATATTGATGTTGGAGAAAGCTGTGAGGATAGCGGTTCTGCAGATATAATAGCTAAAGATATAATAATTACAAAAACACTTAAAAGTGGTGAATTTGAAGCCGGTGAAACTTTTATTTATGAATTAAAGGCGGAAGTAAATCAATATCACGAAATTGGTGATATAGTTATTACCGATATATTGGGAGATGGCTTGGAGTTTTTAAAGAAACAATACGATGAAGAAGATTATAAGATAACTGGTCCAACTGAAGGGCTTACCGTAACACAAGCTGTTTATAATAATCAACCATATGATGGGGAAACAAAAATAATTTGGACAATTGGTGGTAAACCATTTGAAAAATTAAAAACCTATTCCATAGAATTCAAGGCAGAAGTTTTAGAAAACTGGAAAAAAGGTAACAACACGAATCCTATTGTTGCCGGCGATACCTTGGTAAACGAAGGCATAATAACCGGCAAAAATAAAGATACAGAAGATGAGATAAAGGCAACTAATACTTCAACAGTAACAAAAACAGCTCCATTGCCGAAAATAACAAAAGAAATTATAAGTGTAAATGATCAAAGCCCTGTTAAAGATAGTGATGGTCGATATAAAGCAAATATAGGCGATAAAATTAAATTTGAAGTAACCTATGATGCATCTGATGTAAAAGTAAAACAAAAAGATGTAGAAATAGTGGATATATTCCCTCAAGGAACAGTAGTTAATACTGATTCCATAAAGTATTTTGATAAAGACGGTAGTGACTTAACTGTTGATTTTGACAATGGAATTTGGAAAAATGTTGTTATAGATAATGAAAAAGAATACACTTATAGAACTGGAACGACAGATATCCTCCGTTGGAAATTCAATTACATTGAGCCAGAGGCTGAACTAACAGTTCAATACGAAGTCACAGTAGAAAATGAACCGGAAAATAAAGATGGCAAACAAACTTTTAACCTTGCAAAGATGTCCGTAAAAAACACAAGAGATAGAGTCCAATCCAAAAGGGCTCAAGTAGAATTGACCTATACGGAGCCTATATTAGAGATAGAAAAGACGGCGATTCCTACTGAAAATTTAAAAGGCGGTGACGAAGTCACCTTTACAATAACAGTAACAAATACCGGTATGGGAACAGCCTATGGGGTAAAAGTGGTAGACGAATTGCCGATGGAATTGGAATATGAAAATGATAGTGCTACAGGGGCTACTGCGAACCATATTAATGGAAAAATTACTTTTACCATAGATTCCGTTTCAGCCGGAAAGAATGATAATACTGCAACTATAACTTATAAAGCAAAAGTTGTTAATCCTATAGGTGCACTTAGGAGCTTTAAAAATACGGCAAAAATTGAAGAATACAAAAATAGAAATGATGGTTCAAGTGATACAAGAACATATAATACAGACAAACCCTCCGATAGCGCAAACCTTCAAGCCATAAAACCGACTATTACTATGGTAGTAGATATCACTTCTACCGGAAATACTAATGATTTAAAAGTTGGTGATTGGATAATATATGAGGTTAAGGTCAATATTCCGACAGGTACTGTTGCATATAATGGTTATATAGAAGTGGATATTCCAAACTCTGGGAATGCGGAAAATCAAGAAGTGGTCTTTGTATCGAAAAATATTGAACCGACAACTGAAGAAGAAATTTCTACGACAAGTGCATCAACCAATAGCTATGATATAAAGTTCAATACGGATAGCTCTCCAAACTCCGGAGACCACGTTTACTATATTAAAACAAAAATTATAGGCCCGACAACTGTAAGTGCTTCGGAAGTACAAAAAGGAAAGGCTATATTTACTTGGGAAGATAAAATATCTGGTGGTGCAAGCCATAATACAGGACAGTCAAATGAAGTATCTGTAGATGTAAAATTACCGGAGTTAGAACCTTCGATAACAAAAAATAAAACTGAACCCATAACAAAAGGAGAAGAAGTGGTTTTTACTTTTAAGGTGGAGAATAAAGGGAAAAACACGGCATACAATTTTATTCCTACAGTAAAAGTTCCCGCAGGCTTTACAATTACGGAACTTCCGACAGATGCAACCTATGATGATGGAGATAATGCAAATGGCGGTATTATTACTTTGCCGGAAGTATCAATTCTTGATGTAGGCTTAACTAAGGAATACACTTTTAAAGCAACTTTATCTGAACTACAAGGTGCAGGCTCAAGTAAACAATTTGATGGATACTCAGGCGAGTATTGGACAAACACAAAGACAGAAGAAGAAGGAACAACTGGTGCAGGACATAAATTAGACACTATATCCTGTAATACTACAGTTAATATTTCAAGTGTAACTATCGAACAAAAGATAATAAAACATACAAATGGCTATGAATTTGATGAAGACGATCCAAATGCGGATGTTGGATATATTCGCCCTAGTGACACAGTAGATTATAAAATCACCGTAACAGTACCGGAAGGCACAATAGCCTATGATTTAAATATAGTTGATACAATACCAAGCAATTTTGAAGTAGTGAAAAACGAAGACGAAGAATATAAGACTATTGCTAATGAAGGTTTAGCAGCAACGGAAAGCGATATTACCGTTAATAACGGAGTAGCAACTATAGAATTAGGAAAAACGGTAGATGCATCCACTGCTAAACAAGTGATAGTTAAAATAATAAGACTTAAAGCAAAAACAGATAAAACTTATGGAGCAACTAAAACAGAGAAAAATCAAGTAAAAGCAGAATGGAAAAAAACATCAGGCGCAACAGAAAAATTAACTGCAACCACAGATGATGCAACAATAAATGTCCGTGAACCAAATTTAACAATAGGGAATATCACAGCTAATGGAACTCAGTTTAATAATACTACTCAAGAGATAACCCTAACCATCCCTGTTACGAATGATAGAAATACCCCAGCATATAATAGCGAATTCAAACTTGTGATTCCTGCAGAATTTGAGGTTGCAGATGATAGCCATGGCGGAACTATTGAAAACAATATTATTACATGGACAGGAGTAACTGTGCCTGCTAAAAACGGTAATGATAATGGCAAACAAGAATTCACAGTAAAATTAAAACTAAAAGAAAATAGTTTAGCAGGGGCGGGAAAGAAGGATATACCTGTAGAGTTTAAGATAGGTTCCTACAAGTCTAAGGAAGAAAACGGTAAAACTTATGGTTCTGTAGGACCAGAAAGTACAGATTTATCCATAGCCCCGGTAACTATAGAAAAAACAGTAAAAGCAACAACATTATCAGAAGAATCAGGTAATGGTTATGACTCAGCTAATGATTATGTCCGTCCCGGCGACACCATTACCTATGAAATAGAAATAACCGTACCCAACAATACTACTGCATATGGATTAACCTTTAAAGATATATTGGGCGTGGAGCAGGAAATAGTAAGTATAGATTTTCCGCAAGGCTTTAACAGTCCGACTGCAGACGAGAATGGAGTTTATAGCATAGGAAATATTACAGGTGGAGAATACCTTATCACCGTAGTATCAAAAATAAGGACAGGTACAGCATCAGATGATAAAGAAAGTTTTTCAAATAAAGCTAATGTAAAATGGGCTGAAAATAATACAGGAATTGATAGTTTAGAAGTGGAAGGAACTATAAAACAACCAAAATTTGATTTAACTATAAATAAGGATGATGATATAGAAGGTCCTGATGGTATTTCAACTATTACTGTCAAGTTAGAAAAGAAAGGTGATGTACCTGCTTATAATATTGAAACGGAGATAGAAATACCTGTCGGCTTGGTTGTAGATGAAACTTCACCTTTACCTACTGGAGCAACGTTAAGTGGTAATAAAATTATATGGAAGATTGACGGATCTTTAAATGTCGATGATACAATAAGCTTTAAAGTTAAAGCTAAAGAAGGAGAAGAAGCAAATTCAACGCATGATATTCAAGGAAAAGTAGAATATACAAGCACGGCAGATGAAAACAGTAAATTGTATACTAAAGACAATGTAAAGTGTGATGTTAAATTAGTTGGCAAACATGAATTATCAAAAGCTAATGAAGGTCAAGGAGATGGGGATGCAAAATTATTAGAAGGTCAAGTGGAGCAAACTTTAACCTTTACTCATGTACTAAAAAATACCGGTGCCGGAAAGGATACCTATGGAATTACAATAAATGACATTGGCTATCCAGGCACTATAAAATACAATGACAAAGAATTCAAACATGATGGAAATGGAAATTGGATTGGTGATAGTCCATCAGACATTGAATTAGATGTCGATGAAGAAATAACACTAACCTACGAAATAACTATACCTATAGAAGCACCAAAAGACGAAGAAAAAACTCATAAAATAATAGCAACAAGCACAAGTGGAGGTAAAAAGCCCGAAAACCAACAGGATAAAGTAAGAGTAATAGGTATAGAATATGGCAATACAGTATTTGACGGCATCACAGCGCCGGAGGATGGTAGTACTTGGCAAAATAATTGGTCTATATCCACTTTCGGCCCCGGTCAAAAGATAAAGCTAACGGCCTTAACAAGCCACGATATAACATCAGTTACCGCAAAGATAAGAGTTGCAGGTAATGGCGGAGGATATGTAGGGGGAACAGATGTAACACCTATAACCTTAACAGAAATAAGCGGAGAAAAAGGTAAATGGCAAACAGATTATCAATTGCCTTCAGATTTATCAAAGGATAACTATTTTGTAGAATACTATTCTTATAATGAAAATATATCAGATATTGACAAATTACAAGATGAGGATAACGATGAAAGTAAAGATGTCAGTAGGAATAACTATTTCAAAATCGACAACCCTAGCTTGGTAATAAGTTTGGTGCCGGATGAAACAACAGTAAAATCTAAAGACGATGTAACATTCACATTAATCATAACAAATAATAATACAGAAGCAGATGCATTTTATGTAATACCTAAGATTACCATTCCATCAGGTGTAGAATTAGACTTTAACTCCTTTAGTATAGTCGAAGATGGAACTGTTACAGGTGCCGTTTATGGAAAATATGATAATGATACAAGGGAATTAGAATTTTATATTGATGATAAGCCTTTTAATATAGATAAAGGAAAAGAAGTAAAAATAGAATTTAAAGTAAAAACAAATGAAGATTTAAGTGCTGATGAAGTATTAAATTTCCCTGCTACAACAGGACCATATTATACTGCCCTTGATGGAAACGGGGAACCAATAGCAGGAACCGAGCAAAGTAAAACAGATACATCAGCATCATTAAAAACAGAAAGCATAACCTTTGATAAAAAAATAAAAAGCACAACGAATAACGGAGAAAACTATGTCAGACCCGGAGACCAAATAGTCTACCAAATTGATATAGGGATTCCTGATGGACTAAAAATCAATGAATTAAATCTCAAGGATATTGTATATGATCCCAATGATACCTTGATTATAGAAAAGGTAGTAATAGGAAGCGAAGAATACACAGTAAATAACGGAACTTGGGATTCAGATGATTTCTTAGAAGGTGCAACAAAAGATATAGAAGTATTGGTTTATGCAAGAGTAAAAGATGAAATTAATACGAATATCTTTACTACAAAATCAACTGCCAATTTAACTTGGAAAGTCAGATACGGTGATGGGACTGAAAAGACAGCTAAAGCAGAGAAAGAAATCGTTGGCAAACGACCCCATATTATCATTGATAGCTTTACATCAAAGGATAATAAAGAAAGTTTAGAAAGTCCTGATGAAGTAATCGAATTCACGGGAAAAATAAAAAATAACGGAGAAAGTACCGCATATAAAACAAAAGTAGTTGCCACACTGCCTGATGGAATGATACCAGTAGATGGAACCTATGGTAATGGAAAATATAATGAAGATGATAATACCATCGCTTGGACAGTTGATGAGATATATGCAAAGAATTCAAAAGAAATAACATTCAGTGCAAAAGCTGATATAGACAAGCCATTGCCGGCTAATGCGGAAGTAAAGTTTGAATTAGTAGAATATCGTTCTACAGACCATGATATATACTTTACTGAATATAAACCGAATGTCCCTGAAAAGATAGCAATTAATGCAGATAGAAAACATACTATTACAGGGCCGTTTAGTGAAGAAGAATATGCAGGAAATACAGTAGAGTTCAAGCATACTATAACGAACGCAGGAGGCAGCAGAGAAACTTTTGATATAGAAGTAATCGGTTATTCAGAATTTGATATAGATTATGGACCAAAATCAGTAGAATTGGCACCCGGGGAATCAAAGGAAATAACTATAACAGTGATTATTCCTAAAACAATGAGAAAAGGTAATACAAAGTACGATATAACCCTTACAACAAAAGGCGGAAATGAAACAGTAAGCACAACGACAGTAGATAAAATAAAAGTAATAGGTGAAGATATAGACGGATGGGTCTCCAATGCCCTATGGTCAAAATGGGAAAAGGATAAATATAGAGATGAATGGAAAGAAACAACCTATTATATAAATCAGCCTATTAAAATCTCGGCTATAACGGCAATTGATATAGATAAAGTAGAGATAGAAATATATAAAGCTGATGAGGAAACCAAAATAGGAAACACCATAACTCTTAATAATTATGAAGGTGATATAAAAGCTGAAAAAGGCAATAACACATTTAAGCTGTGGGATAATATTTATGATAAAGATGATTTGAAAGATTCATTATTGGGACTTGGTGAAGGCAGATACTTTGTGAAGTATAAGGCTTATAAGGGAGACAATGTGATAGAAGAGGAGGATTCGACTAAGACAAGTGAAGTAACAGATTTAGGCTATAACAATTACTTCACAGTTAAATCCAATATAAAACTAAAAGGAACTATAACGTTAAAGGATCCTCAAGATGGTGATACTGTAGATGGTGCGGAAGTGAGATTAGTTGATTTGACAGATAAGCCGGTTCTAAATCCCAAGACCGGTGAAGAGTATAAAACTACAGTTGGTCCTGACGGAAAATACGAATTTGAGAATGTTCCCATAAATCAATATACCTTGGAAGTAGTGCCAAAGACGGAAAAATATAAGAAGTATAGTAAGGCAATAGATGTAAAACCGGAACCGGGTAAAGATGAAGTTGTGATAGATGTAGAGCTTGTAGGCTTCACCATAGATTTAAAAGCAAATCCTTCTACCATAGTGGGCGACGGTGATTCAAGGACTATACTTACTACAAAAGTATTATGCAAAGATGGTCTGCCTGTAGAAGGGGCAGAAGTAAAATTCAAAGACCTGTTGGCAGGCAATATTTTGGGAGAAGCGAAAGACCCGAAAAATCCTGATGGAGGCTATACAGCACCGCCTTCAAGCGGGAAATACACTACTAATGAAAAAGGCGAAGTCTATATAGTATATGAATCAGAAAAAATAGAAGGGATTATTTCTCAAGTTATACCTGTAACAGCAGTCGTAGAATGTAAAGAAAAAGGAATATATGGTGAGGACAGTATATTTATCACCTTTGAGCCTGCTTCGATTAAAGGTGTGGTAAAAGATAATAATACCGGGGAACCTATAGAAGGAGCAAGAGTAATAGTAACATCTCAAGACGGTTCCTTCAGTGCTGAGCAAATAACAGGGCCTAATGGAGATTATAAAATAGCCATACCCAAAGAAGGAGACTATGATATAGAAATTATAAAACCTGTTAAAATCGGTGATGAAATTCATAATGTCAGCTTTAAACAAAAAGCGAATGTGGAAGTGGTTACAGGAGTAGAGGCAGACCCCATACCCGCTGACAAGACTTTTACGGGTTTATTGAAAATGGCAGACAAAGACGGGAAAGAAAATATAGTAAAAACAGTAAAAGACGATAAAGATATTGAAAAAGAAATAAAGATTAAAGATATTACCGGCAAAGTTGCAGAAAGCAAAGTTGATAAAGATACAGGAGTGTTTAGCATAGAAGGCTTGACAAAGGATACTGAATATGAATTTTTAGTAACTACGGAAGTAAACGGAGCAGAGCTCTTATTGGGCAAAATCAAAGTAAAGATCACAGATGACGGAGAAATAAACATTCACGAGGAGCTGATAGACCCCTATGGAACCATAACAGACGCCAAAACAGGCAATGTATTGGGAGGCGTTCATGTTGAGCTTTACTATGCCGATACCGCAAGGAATACTACTAATGGAAAGACTGTAAATAAGCCGGTACCGCAAATTGATTTAGGAGGCATATTTACTTTTCCGCCCAATGATAATAAGAACCCTCAATGGAGTACAGCAACCACTGTGTATAATAATCACCCGGATGTGCAAGATCACGGTAACTATGCTTGGATGGTACCGGCCAATGCAGATTATTATATAATTGCAACAAAATCCGGCTATGTAACCTATGACAGCAGAAAGGATTCGAATCTCGTAAATACCGAAAAAGGGAGTTACTTTATAAAAGTAGATACAGATGTAGTAAAATACGATTTCGCCATGACTCCTATAAGTAGTAGCAGTGGTAGCAGTAGTGGAGGCGGTGGAAAAGGGGGCGGACCTTCAGTACCGACAGTGCCTAAAAAGCCTGAAGAACCTGTAGAATCGGATGTACCGGTAGAACCTGATCTGCCCGAAAGCGGCGGTGTAGCAAAAGATACTGCGATTGAATCCTCCAGTGACAAAAGAGCCTACTTAGAAGAAAAGGAAGCGAAAATCAGTATAAAATATTATATAAAAGAAGAACCGGGTAAAGATATGGAGATAGTGTTTTATATTCCCGAAGGTGCTGTTGTAAAGGATACTGATGGCGGAACTATAGTGGGAGATAAGATTGTTTGGAAAGTGGATGATAGTGAAATAGGAAAAATTGCAGAGAAGAAACTAAGGATTATTCTTCCTAAGATAACAAAGATGGAGGAGACAATAGAAACTATATCTGAATTAAGAGTCGATGGTGAAATAATAGATACATCTGTTTTGGAAATTGTTATATTTTCCAACAGATACGGTAACGGTGAACATCCACGATATATTCAAGGGATACCGGGAGGGACCTTCAATCCGGCTGCTAATATTACAAGAGCGGAAATTGCAGTAATATTCTCTCGAATCTTAAAACTTGAAAGCTTAGTGAAACATGAAAAGATGTATGATGATGTAGATATAGATGCTTGGCACGCAAAAGGAATAGAAGCGGCCACAAAGAAAGGTCTGTTCCAAGGTATAGGCAATAACATGTTTAAACCGAATCAGCCAATTACTAGAGGTGAATTGGCGGCGGTAATTGCAAGATATTTAAATCTTCCTGATAAAAAGCCTATTCAATTACCCTTTAAAGATATTGAAAGTAACTGGGCATTCACTTATATCACGGAACTATATAGAAACAATATAATTACAGGATACCAGGACGGCTCCTTTAAACCGGGAAGCCAACTGAGAAGAGATGAAGCGGTAACCATGATAAACAGAATGTTAAACAGAGGGCCGTTAAAGAATGTTGAACCTACATATCCTGACATGCCTAAAGATAATTGGGCTTTTGGAGATGTAGAAGAATGCTCAAGGACACATAGGTATTATAGAAATGAAGATAGCAGCGAAACACATGTTGAGACCATAGATGAAGATTTATTCTTTTAAAATTTAAAAAGAATCTAGAAACCGGTAGTTATGAAAAAGTAGCTACCGGTTTTATTTTTATAAAAATATGTCAGATTCTATCTAAAACGATTATTTTATAGTAAAATATATCTATAGGCTTATGTTAAAAATGAGGTGTCAAATTGATTGAGAAAAAATTCGTAACGGCAATTGTTATTTCCGTATTTATTACAGTGTTTGTTCTTGTGACTATTTTTATATTAAATTACACAAACGAAAATTACAAGTATATGGTAGATGATGGAATTATAAGTCTTAATGATTATGATGAAAAAGCTGATAAAAATATTAAACTTGTGGGGGATTGGGAGTTCTATCCTCATATATTTATTTATCCTGATGAAAACGATGATACTCCTTTTTTAAAATACAAAGATATTAAAAAAATCGTTCAAGTTCCCGGTTCTTGGGAGTCATATCTAAATGAGGACGGGTCTGTAGACGGGGCAGGTACTTATCGTATTATTATAAAGGTTCCGAAAGAGGAAATGTATGGGATTAAAGCAAAGACTATAAGGTTGGCAAATCGAATCTATATAAACGGTAAAGAAATAGCAAGTGTAGGAAATGCTACTTTGGATAAAAAAGATTTTGAAATTGGAAGCAGGTATAGCGTAGCTTTTGCGGAAAGCCGGAATAAAGAATTGCAATTAGTGATTCATGTATCCAGCTTTAACTATAGATCAGGTGGGATAATTCAGCCAATTAATTTTGGCACTTATAATACCATTATGATGCAGGATAATAAAGAACGTAATACAGATGCATTAATTATTTCTATTTGTCTTACACTGGGTATATATTATCTATTAACACACCTCCAGAGAAAAAAAGAAGTTTATTTTTTATATTTCAGTCTTACCGGTTTTCTTATGGCACTGCATTTTGCTACTATGGACAATCAACTTTTGAATTTAATATTTGATTATAGCTTTATGATGAGAACTCATATACAGGTTTTTGTAATGATAGGAATAACCCTTGCATTTTTAAGGTTTGTGCATTATTTTTTTATGGATTATCATACAGGCAAAATTACTAATAGGGCTAGCATTCTAATGACAGCCATGTTTCTTTTAATTTTTAACAATCCGGGAAGGGCTGTTAGTATCCCCGCTACATATTCACAAATTATAATAGTTTTAAGTATGGCTATAAGTTATATTTGTATTTTTGGTATATTGGGTAAGGCGTTTTTTAAGAAAGCAGAATATTCGGAATACATACTGGTTATAACTGTATCCTTATTCTGTTATTGGCTTGCTATTTCCTTGAAAATCTTTTTAGAGATATATCTTGGGCATATTTCCGTGACTTTGATATTTATAATAATGATAGGTATTGCACTTTTGATGAGCAGGAGACTTCAATTAAACTATCAAAATGTATATACTCTCACAGAAAAGCTTATTATGTACGATGAGAATAAAAATTCTTTTTTAAAAAAGGCATCTTTGAGATTAAAATCGCCTTTGGATGTAATCACAAATTCTATAAAACTGCTTATTGAAGGAGGTAGAGGGTCGCTAAATTCCGGTCAGCAGGAAGATTTATTTTTAATTCAACAAGAGATTGGCAAGCTAAAAAGATTATCTGATGATTTTATGGATGTTTCTTATTCCAAAAGTGAAGATATAAGCCTAAATCTGCAACCTATAAGTCTTTATTCTACAATTGAAAATATTATTAAAGAAATGTTCTTACTGATTCCCGAAGACAAAGAAATTGTTTTAGAAAATAGAGTCCCAAAAGATTTTCCTCCAATTAAGGCGGATAATGAAAGGTTTACGCGTATTCTTTATAATCTAATTCATAATTCTATAAAGTTTACCGATAAAGGAATGATGTCAATCTCGGCAAAAATAGAAGATGGCTACGCAGTGATAAACGTTGCTGACACGGGTATCGGTATAGAGAAGAAATATTTGGACAAGGTTTTTAATGTTTTTTATAAACATATAGAAGATACTGATTCATCAAGTCTTGGATTGGGACTGCCTATAGCAAAGCAATTGGTAAAGAGCCAGAGAGGGAGAATCAGTGTCAAATCTGAATATGGAAAAGGCTCTGAATTTAGTTTTAGTTTACCTTTATGGGAAATAGAGACGGACATCAAAGATGTAAAGTCAATAGCAGATGAAATCACGTTTACGGAAGACACAACAAACAAAGTATATATTGAAAAACCTGTTATTTTGGTCGTATATGATAAAACTTCAAATCATAAAGATTTATTAGATGCTTTAAAGCAAATGGATGTTGATGTAGCGGAGGCACATAATAGTGATGGTGCACTGGGTATTATAGAAGCGAAAAAAATAGATTTGGTGATTTTAGATTTTGCATTGGCAGATATTTCGGGAGACAAATTATGTATAAAAATAAGAAGTAATTATTCTATGGTTGAGTTGCCCATTTTATTGCTTACTGAGATAGGTGAGGCAGTTGATTCGGCAAATACATTAAAATGCAAAATAAATGATTTTCAAAAGAAACCGATAGTAAGAGAGGAGTTAAAATCAAGGGTTCAATCACTCTTGCTAATGAAAGCTTCTGTTGAGGAAAATATGAAAAGAGAATTTCAGTATTTTTATTCTCAAATTTCTCCTCATTTTTTATACAATACATTAAACACAATTATAGGCTTGAGTTATAAAGATAATGCAAAAACAAGAGAAGCATTAAATAATTTATCTATTTATTTTAGAGGCAAGCTGGATCTATATAGCAAGAAAAGTCTCATTCCTTTGGATTTGGAGTTAGAACTTGCCGATGCTTATTTAGAGATTGAAAAAATCAGATATGAGGATAGGCTAAATATAGAGTATGATTTAGAAAATGGTTTAAATGCCATGATACCTCCTCTCACTCTGCAGCCTCTTATAGAAAATGCAGTTAGACATGGTATCTCAGTCAAAGACGGCGGTGGAACAATAAAAATTACTACAAGCAAAGAATCAAGCGATACCATCAGTATTACTATTAAAGACGATGGTGTAGGAATGTCATTAAAGAAACAAGAAGAATTATTAAGCAAACAAAGTGAGAGATTAGGGTTTAATAATGTGATTAAAAGAATAAAGCTTTTAAAAGGTGCCGCTTTGTATTTAGATAGTAAGCCCGATGAAGGGACAAGCATAAAAATTATTATACCGGAGGTGAAAAGTCATGAAAGCTATTTTAATTGATGATGAGCCTATTGCTTTGGAAGTATTGGAATCCATACTTTCGAGTTTTAAAGAAATCGAAATAATAAAAAGTTATACAAAGCCCAATGAGGTATTGGGGGAAATAGGAGAATTGCAGCCCGATGTGGTTTTTTTAGATATTGAAATGGGAGAAATAAATGGTTTGGAATTAGCAGAATCCCTTATGAGAAAGCATAATAATCTGGAAATAGTCTTTATTACCGCTTATTCTCAATATGCTGTAGAAGCATTTGAAATCAATGCAATTGATTATTTGTTGAAGCCGATTCAAAAAAAGAGACTAATTAATACCATTAAGCGCCTTAAGAAAAAAAGTAAAAAATATAATATGGATTCCGGCCAAGAGACAAGTAGTAAAAGGATTCTTCAAGTAAACTGTTTTGGCAACTTTTCAGTTATGAATGACCAAGGTAGACTGTTTCAATGGAGGACAAAAAAGGCAAAGGAACTTTTTGCATATTTATGGTTTCATAGAGGAAGAACTGTTCCTAAAACATTAATTTTGGAAACCATATTTCCGGGAAAAACCTTAGAAGAAGGAACTGCTATATTACATACAACTGTTTATATGCTAAGAACAGGGCTTAGAGATATGGGATTTGCAGATGCAATTTACTATGTTAACGAGTGTTATCAATTAAATGTACATAATGAGAATGATTTGAGTAAGCTTATGGAAGTCATAGACAAGAAAAAACGTGACAAGGAAGATATAGAAAAAATACTTAATATATATAAAGGCAGTTTTTTGGAAGAGGAAGGTTACCATTGGTCTTTAGGCAGTCAGCAAAGATATAAGAAAATGGTATTTAGTATTTTTGATGAGTATGTAACTGCTAAGTTAAATAATCATGAATATTCATTATTTATTGAAGCGTGTTTGTTAAAAATGCATGAAATGGATCCTTTTGATGCGAAGGTGGTAAGGGATATAATTAAATATTACGGTAGACAAAATAATAAGGCGTCATTGAAAATATTTTTTGATTCTTATGTTGAACGATTATCAAACGAGATGAATTTAAATCCTGATAACATTACTTTAGACTTTTATTCTAAGTATTATTATAAAAATGTTTAGTATTGTACTCATTTGTTTAGAAAAAGTTTAGAATGAAGATGTATAATTGGATTATGTGGAGGTGATGTATTGTTTATCGCTAGGCAACCAATTTTCAACAGAAATCTAGGTGTATATGGATACGAGTTATTATTTCGATCTGATGCGGAATCAGGAAGCTATGACGGTATTTCTCCTACAAAAGCGACTGCTACAGTTATCTCCGGATTATTTGAATGTGGCATAGAATGTATAGTGGAAGACAAATATGCTTTTATTAATTTTGATGAAAAATTTATTCATTCCGATTCCCTTGAATTAATAGAAGCCGATAGGCTTATTGTTGAAATCCTTGAAGATGTGAGTATAAATGATAGACTCATAAGAAGAATTAAGGATTTAAAAGGGAAGGGTTACAAGATTGCATTGGATGATTTCTATGAAGATTATGACGAATATCCATTGGTACCTTATGCGGATATTATTAAATTTGATTTAATAGTTACTCCATTAGAAGAAATAAAAGGATATATACATACTGCTCTTACTCATAGAAAAACCATATTAGCTGAAAAAATTGAAACAGAGGAAGATTTTTTAAAAGCTAAAGAAATGGGTTTTCATTTATTCCAAGGTTATTTTTTCAGCAAGCCGGGTATATCAAATAAACCCTTTGATAAAAGCACCTCCAAAACTCAGTATTATAGATTGTTAAAAGAGTTAAAAAAGGAAGAGCCTTCTTTTCAAGAATTAGCGGAAATCATTGAAAAGGATGTGACTTTGGCTTATCGGCTTATGCGTGTTGTAAGTTCACGATCAGGAGACGAGTTGATTTATTCTATTAAAAAAGCATTAACTTATATGGGGTTAAGGGAAAGTGAAAGATGGGTTCATATACTTATGTTGCAGGATTTTGGAAAGGAAAAGCCAAAAGAACTGATGAGAACATCTCTTATTCGCACTCAGTTTGCAGAGACAATAGCTATACAGGGCGGACTGAAAAATCTAAGACATGAAGCTTCTATGATGGGGCTATTCAGTGTTTTAGATGCTATGATGGATATGCCCTTATCGACAGCTTTGGAAGGTATTAATCTTACTAAAAGAGTTTTAGATGCATTACTGTATAATAAAGGAGTTTTGTATCCTATATATGAATTGATATTAGCTTATGAGAAGGCTGACTGGGAAATAGTTCTAAAAAATCTAAAAGAAATGGGTATAGATAAGGATTCTATACATGAAAAATACTTGGATGCAATAAATTGGGCAAAAGAAACTATGGGTTTGATAGCATAGCCACTACATAATCGCTTTTTTAAGGGCGTCTTCAATACTTTTTACTAAACCTTTACTGGTTTTAGTTGCACCGCTTATGGCATCTACATTTAAGTTTTGTTTCTTTATTATTTCTTTAGGTAACATCATAAATACTTCATCATACCAACCTTTGCTTTCATGATGATTTAAAACTCTTATGCTAATGATTTCACCTCTTTCTATTATAACCTCAGTTATAATTCTCGCTGCAAAGCCTTTAGCCTCACCTTCGTAGGTACCGTCTTTTAGATTTGCAGTTGATATATTGCTGCCAAGCGTACTGCTTGTCCAAAATTTTGGCAGTCCTAACCATAATACAAAAAATAATACCAGCATAATTGCAGCATAAGTTTTAGGGCTTATTTTCTTATGTCCCAGCTGTAATGTAAGGCTTCTATCTTCAAATATTTTACAACTGTCTACGCAGTTCATACATTTAATGCATTCCGGAGATAAAGCGGTTTCTTTTTTGCTAAGTCTTATAGCCATGGGGCAATCTTTAAGGCATGCATTACAGGAAATACACCTTTTATCTTTTTTAATAGTTATAAAACTGAAGGTAGAAAAAAGTGTCTGTGCGGCACCTAACGGACAAATATATCTGCAAAAAAAACGTGGTATTATCATAGATAGAAGAATAATGAGCAGTAAAATAAAAAAACCGATTTTCATTTCAGACCATGCGGAAAAAAGATTGGGTAAGTTAAGCAGTGCTCTCCAAGGGGATAGTTCGGCAATCTTTGCCCCGTGGCCAAGGACGGATATAATCAATATAATTAAGAGAACAATAGGTGACAAGGGAACAGGTTGAGTGTCACACTTTTGTACAAGTGAACTTGTTCCCTTATCACACTTTTTGCTCAAGGAGGCACTGAAATCTTGCAGGGCTCCGAGAGGGCAAAGCCAACCGCATAGGAATCTGCCTCCAACAATAGATATGAAAAGTATTGCAATGGTTAACGCAATACTGTTGTTAACACCATCAAACTCATAATTACTGTCTATTATTTTATCCTTTAAAGCACTCCAACCGCCATATGGGTTTAAGTCAGCGATGCTTAGGATTTTAAAGTTTAGTATTTCTTTTATATATAAATTGTAGACGATGATTATAGCAAAAAAAGCTACAGCAAAGAAAATTTGACTTTTTATTCTAAGTTTTCTTCCTTGGTTATTATCCATAATTTAGTACTTCCTAACTTTGGGCTTTGTATATTTTCAGTACATCCTCAATAATATTGTTATCTACTAAAATATCCGCTCCTGTTTCTTGTGGAATTAAGTAAGCACTTTCCAATTGATTAGCGGTAATAACAGTTTCTTTATTATTTATATCTACTATGGTTAATCCGTTAACTCCGTCAATTTCCATCAATGCTTCTTCCAATGCTTCAGCTAAGCAGATTGCAGTGCCTTGAGGCAAATTTTCGTTATCTAAAACTTTTAACATTATTTCGGGAAATATTACCGCATCCGTAGTAGTCGAAAAGGATGTCATCTCTTTTACATTATAACCTAGTTTAAAGCCGGGGCTGATATTCATTGGTGCGTTATCTCCGGCGGTTTTTATATAATATCTGTCTCTTACCATGCTGATGGTTTCATTTTTTATAAGGCCATCGGAAGCTACCATAGTAAAGAATCCATTTTGGTCAACATCACCAAATTTTCTAAGCATATTTCCTACAAGATACGATTCATCTTGGCTCCCATAATATTCATAGTAGTAAGGCTCAATATCTTTTACAAAGGGCCTAAAAATGTAAACATTCTGAATAATTTTAGGAGAAATATGTGTGTATAATTCAATCTTACTTACATTTTTTACCCAATAGGGACCCATTTCATCAGGAATTACAACTCTCACAGGTTTTTCTTCTTTCGGGATTTCTTCACCATCCACTATATTAGCAAGTATTATATCTCTATTTTCAATTATATCTTTGCTTATCATTGAATAATAGTTGTCTCTGCCTGTGATACCTAATGCTTCATAAACATTTATATCAATATTGTGTTTTTTTAATATATCAAATAAAAGCACTCCGGTGGCTTTAATGCTTTCCCTTACACCATTAGTTTTTGCTAATATTGTTTCTGTAGATATTTTATTAAATTCTTCTAAGTCATCTATATATATTCTTATAGAATTATCATCAGGCCATATTATTTCAAAACTGTTTTCATCTTTATGCCACATTTCTTGGGATATAAAATTGTCTATCGGACCTTTAGTATTGTTTGCAACAAGATAATTCCATGCACCTAAAGCAGAGTTTACATTATTTACTGCAACTTGACTAGAAAGGCTGGCACCTGTCACTTGTACTATATCTGTGGGTTTTTCCGGATCTATTACTACTCTGTTAAAATACTCCGATAATCCCTTTTCCTTAAATCTATCGGTAAACCATGGTTCTTCAATGGGTCCTGCGTATAAAGGGGTATCCCCTTGAACAAGGACTTTCACCCCTGCTATCTTTTCCTCTTCGCTATTTATCACTATTAGCATTTTAATAAGACCTTCGTATCCTGTAGATGTTGCAATAAAAGCGGAGGGCTTATTATCAATGCTATATATCTTTTCTATTGCAGGAAAGTTTTCTTTAATAATGGGATTATCCAATGCACCGTCTATAACCTTTATCTTTCCTGCATCAGGCATTATTTCTTTTATCATTGCCTTTTCTTGTCTGGTATCATTCATATACCATAGGGCTCCGGATACACCAAGGGCAATTATAAGGAGTAAAACTATATATAGTTTATTTAATTTCATAAATCTGTACCTCTAATCAACTATTATTTTTGAAATATTACTAACCCATTGAGGTTTGTTCATATCATCAACTTCTTTTTGACCGACTACAAGACGGAAAGGTGCGCCTTTTTTCACATCATAGTCCTTGCCGTTTTCATGCCAAGCTATAATAACAGGAAATTTCTTGTCAGGATTATCCTGATCTATAAAATCTTCTTTAAGTGCCAGTTCTACTGTGAGTTCTTGAGCATAGCCATCAGTGGCAACGAATTTTACACTTTTCGCATCGGATTTAATTATTGCTTTATCTAAGAGGGCTTTCATTTTGATACCTCTAAAATGGAAATGTTCTCTAGTTCCATAGCTGTTTAATGAATAGAAGTCATCTTCAAAATGAGAATCCTTCATGGCTTTTAATTCATCCAAAGTAAAGGATATTGCATTTTCAACCCCGGCTCCTTCAATTTTTAATATGAACTCATCTTTTGCTTCGGGCACTTCTTGTTCTTTTGGCTCATTTTGATTTAAATCTGCCGGCAAAATATCTTGTGTTTTTGTTTCAGTTTTTTCTTCCTTTTCCTTTAATTCAGATTCCGAATCAGGTGTTTCACCAAATTCTTTTTTTTCAACTTCTTTTTCAATTATTTCATTTTGGATTTCTGTTTCTACTTCTTCAGTGTCGGGTGCAGTCGCTGCCTTGGGTTGACACCCGGAAATTAGGCTTATACATAAAATAATACTCAGAGTGATTAACGAGATTTTTTTTATTTTCATATACTTTACCTCCGTTGGAAGAGTGTATCTCCCTATGCCGCATGTTAACATAGGGAGTACAGATTCTTCCTCTAGTTGCTACATTTGTTCCATCAAGACCTTTATTATTTTAGCTGCTTCAGCTCTTGTGGCATATCCTTGAGGGTCAAAGCTACCGTCGGGTTTGCCGTCTATTATTCCTGCTCTTTGAACTATCCCTATGGCTTTCTCTGCCCAACCGCTTATTTTTGAAGCGTCTGTGAATTCTATAGGTTCTTTTGCTCTTGGTAATTTAATTTCCATAGTATCTGCAAAGCTTAGAAGCATAGTTGCCATTTCTTCTCTTGTAATATTGTCACCCGGGCGGAAATTGCCGTCTTTGCTACCGGCGTCAATACCATTTGCTCCTGCCCAATTTACATGATCTGTATACCATTTATCTTTTTCTACATCCTTAAAAACTCCGGTTTTTGCACTTGTAACATCGATATCCTTTTTAGTTCGCATAATAAAAGTGATGAATTCAGCTCTTGTCAGAGTTTTACTCGGGCTATAAGTTGTACTACTTGTTCCGGTAGTTACATCTTTTTCGTATAAGTATTCTATATAGCTTTGTGCCCAGTGGCCGACTATATCGTTAAAGATTGCGCCGGAATCAGGTGGAATAGTGCCGCCGGTGCCTTCTACAACAATTTTAACCACGTTTTTCAAGCAGGCACCCTGATTTTGATGGGTTATCAATCTCAAAGGTCCGCCATCATTGCCGCTGGTGTAGCCATCGCTATTTGTATCGGCTACTAGGGGAACACCGTCACCGGCATAAGATAATAGTATTATTTTTCTATCCAATCCATCAGCTATTCCTTTTTCCAAACCATCCATACCGAATATTGATAGAAGATCTTTAGAAAAACCGTCAGTGGCTACTGCTTTTACTGAAGTAAGATTAACACCGATTTTTAATCCTGATTTTTGCGCTATCAGCTTCCAAACATCCAGACCTTCATGTTGGTGTTCACCAATATAGAAATAACTGTCTCTTAAAATTATATCATCCATAGCTTCGAGTTCCCGCAGAGTGAACTTTACCGGTTTTGCTAATGCTGTACCTTCTACTTCGAGATAAGTATTATCAAGGTATTGGGCATATGTGGGGCTCATATCGTGTTTCCAGCTGATTGTGTCAGATGCATTTACCTTTACACTTGCAACATTTTTTAATATGCTTTGTGAATTCATATCATCAGCTGATTTTTGTCCTACTATCAAGTATATGGGGCCGCCTGAATTGTTATATTTTTCGTCGTAACCTTTTGAATCTTTTTCTATTACTAAAGGTTTTCCGTCATCTTTATTGGCATTATCTACATTGCTTGAACCATAAGCCAGAATCATTTTCAAATCTTCATTCATTACATCTGCTAATTTGAAAGTCAGAGCCTTGCCATCGGCAGATGTTATAATTACTTCACTGGCATTAGATTGAAGTCCGATATCTTCTGATCTTAAGAAGTTATAAAGGTTTACACCTCTGTATCTGATTTTCTGTTCCGTTGTAGCTTTTTTAATATTATAATCTTCCGTAACTACAATGTTTTGCTTTCCTTCTATATCGGAAACTTTAAAGTCTTTAGGACTTGTAAGCTTTGTGCCCGGACCTTCTACTTTTATTAGATTATCTGCAAGATCTTTGTACGGGTCTTCTATATGAGCATACTTATCCGGTTGTAGGTTTATTGTTATAGAAGTTACATTGCTTAAAGTCTTGGATTCCGGCATCAATATCATTAACGGACCGCCATCATTTTTCACATTTGCCTTTTCCCCGAGTCCGTCATTATATGTGCTCACATATCCATCGGCATCTTTATCCGCCACCATTGGAGCACCGTTTTTAGCAAAAGCAAGTACGGATTTGCCCTTTGATGTAAAGATTTCGTCCAAGGAAGCCTTTAATTCAGAGTCCTTATTTGAAAATACTATTGTACCTTTGCTTCCGGGTAGAGCAACCTTCTCTTTCAAGAAATACTCTAAATTAACGCCTTCATATAAATCTTCATAGACATTATCACCTTTTTTTACACCATAAACAGTTTTAACTTTTGCCTTTTCTTTTTCTGTGTTTTTAACATCTATGCCATAAATCAAGTTTTCAATATCCACTACAGTGAAATCTTGTTTTTTAAGAGTGTTGCCATCCATACCTATGACGGTAATAGCTACTTTATTTGAAGCTAAAGCGTTATAAGCTTTATTTGGGTTTCCGCTATGGGTACTATAGTTAATCTCTTTACCAATAATTATTTTATCAAGGAGCTTGGCCTGTCTGGACCCATTAGCGTGATAATATTCAGTTTTACCTGAGATAATGCGCAATGGGCCCCCATCATTGCCAAGTCCGCTCTTATAGCCTTCCAAGGTATTTTTGATTACATAAGGATAACCATTTACTCCATAAGCTACAAGAACAGGAAGACCCACTGACCTTAAATCATCCGCATCCTTGGAAATATATTTGCCATCATTAAGATCCAGAGGATTTTTTTCATAATATTTAAAAACATTGGGATTAGATATTTGGGCCAAAGTAAATTTATCAAAATCTTTATAACCGTCGGTGGCAGTAAATTCAACTAAGGTCTGGGAGTCTTTACCCACTGCCATGGACTGGGGAATACCGGCTTTTTTTAATAAATCCCAAAGCTTGACTCCTTCATACTCATTAACGTACCAGTAATTAGAATTGGATAAATTGTATTCCGCCCTATATCCCATACCATTGGGATCAGGTTTGCCATCTTTATATTTAACTAAGTCTTCTATTTGTTTTACCGTATAATTAACTTCTTTGCCTAACTTGTCACCTGTAATAGTTATGATGTATTCGGAATTTTCCGGAGTATTATAAGGTGCTTTATCATGTTTATATCCGGGGGTGGTTTTTTCAGCCACATAGATATAGGCCATGTTTCCAAACTTTGTGTAATTTGGATTAGGATCTTTTTCAAACACCTCTTTGTCATAGACCAGCTTTATACAGCCGTCATCGTTGCCCAACTCATCTATTTTTCCGGGTTCATCATCATATACAAAAGGCACTGATTTTGAACCGTCTACACTGCCTGTACCATAAGCTACGATTATCGGTCTTTTAGCTGTTTCTGCTTGTCTGATTTCATCTAAAGTAAATTCGGCAATAGTCTGTCTAACACGGTTTTTTAAAACAACTTTATAAGCTGAGTTGATAAGCTTGATACCTGTTTCACCGGATGTCATATTTTTCAGCAAGTAATCAAGCCTGATTCCTTCATATTTTAATGTAGTTTCCTTTCCATCCCTAATATCAGTATAATCGCCACGATATGCGCCGGGGTTTTCATTTTCAGCTTCTCTTATGGAAAGGGGAATACTTGCTTCCAACCCGGGGCCTTCAAAGGTTAAGGTTGCACCTGTGATAGCATCTACATCGTAGGGTTCCTTGCCTTTTAAGCCACCGTTTGTTATATGTTTAAATGGACTGGTGGAATAATCCACACCGCTTACGGGCGAAACCTTTATTTCATTGATAAGCTTCAGCAAAGATCCATTTTGATTATATACTCTGAAATATCCCTCTATAGAATCGTCACCTTTTGCAGTATCAAGTATGGGCTCCGTATCCTTCGCGTTTGTGCCTGTTTCATAAGCAAGTATGTATTGGCTCTTAGAATCTTTGATATCTTTTATAGTTACAGGGTCATTGGGATATCCGTCAGCAGATATAAATTCAATTTTATCATTATCGCTATACCCTTTTAATAGTTCTGTAAGGGGAACTCCCAGGCAATAATCAGTTTCTTCGCCTACTTTTTTAGCATAGGTCCAATTTCCGCTAACTCTTGGCATTAGCAGAATTTCTGATTTTGTATAGGCTTTACCTCCAACTGTCAATACTGTTGGAAGCTCATCACCTACAACAATTTTTTGTATTGTTTTATTGAAGAGGGGATTGCTTATTTCCTCTACATGTTGCTGACCGATCATTAAGAGCGGTGCATCTTCGTCAGTAAGCTTTTCCAAATCTTTGGGCACTACATCCGGCTTTCCTCTGTCACCGGCTCTTTCAAAAGCTATTATAGTATCAACGGCAATTTTACCTGAATCACCGCCGGATGCAATCTTGGGGAAATAATATCTTTCCACACCAAAACCGGGGGTGATAAGCTTCTTTGAAGTGGTGGAATCCCCTTTGTGACTTGGATCAAAGGTCACGGCATAACCGTCTCTTGCCAAAAATCCTATTTTATAAGAATTATACTTGTCAGCTTTAAAATTGGATTTTTCAAACAAGTCTTTTGCTTTGACTCCTTTACCCAGATAAATACTTTTGGTGGGAGTCGTGTTAATAGTAGAATAAAGATTTGTTGCTTGGGACATTGCCATTAATTCATCCTTTGTGTAGGATTTTTCATTTGCATGCCCTATGCCTTGACCTGTCACAACCAAAATAGGCTGTTCTGTTTTTGGTGCCCATGAATCGGCATAGACAAAAGTCAATGACGAAAAAATCATTGCAAATGCCATTAATAATGCCAGTCCCTTTTTCAATGTTGGTTTTATACTTGGATTGCTCAAAACATTTCCTCCTATCTTTTATTAAATTATAATTTTGTGAATGG
>JALNWH010000017.1 GCA_023230985.1 Bacillota bacterium | reverse complement strand
TTTTCTGTAATTTACTCTTTGATAGTTTTTCATTAGATTGGCTCCTTTGGTTTTCAAATTTGAAATCCGCCAGAGCCCTGAAATCCTCAAAACAAAAAGACGGCAGGGGGAACACCTATAAAAGTGTCCCGCACGGCCGTCTTAGCGTTCTGGCGGATTCCAGTTATTAAGTTGTTGTTAAATGGCTTTATGCCACAGACTCTATAAATTCATGAGTGATGTTTAGAGTTCCATCTGGATTTGCAGTAATTATTGTGAGACAGTCCTTTAAACGGATCTCTATTACCTTTTGGTCATTACTGATATCGCAGATGCGTTTGTTGTTGATGTTTCTGACTTTCTGCATGGTGGCTTCCTCCTTTCTGTAATAAGATTTTAAATTTTAAAAGATTAATGATTTATCTATATAATACAGAGGAAGAGGTTATATAAAAACGACATACAATGTCTGGTTAAATGAGATAAAAGGCATAAAAAAACACCTAAAGAGGATTAAAAAATCAACTTTAGGTGTTTAAAAGGAATAATTTGTATAAATAGATAAAAAAGACCCAGACAAAAAATGTCTGGGAAAATTTAAATTTATTTTTCTTTTGTTAAAGGTTTAAGATTCATATTGGTAAGAAGGCTATTACAATCGATTATTGGTCTTGTATAATAAGAAGTAAGTAGACAGTGATAAGCCATATGTTCTTCTCCTACACCAAGCGAACAGGTAGATAAATCAATTAAACGATTACTTATAGGAGGAGGAAGTTGCAAAGCGATACATACCGCTATTATTGTTTCAATAGTGGTTTTATTTGTTTGGTCATTTCTTAATCGTTGAATAGTCCTTGGGTCAAGAAAGGTTTTTTCAGCTAAGCCCTCAACAGTTATATCTCTCCAATTCATTAAATAGACCAAGGCACCAGGGAAATTACCAGGCATAGATTGGAGAACATTAGCTATATCTTTGCTATAGGCCATAATAGCTTGAGCTTGGGCATCTATATTATCATTAATAGAAGAGTCACTAAATCGTGCTTCAAATATTATGTCAGAAGTAGCATCCTTGAAAAGAATGCACTTATAATAAAAGTCTTCATTAAATTTACCAACTGGTTTATTAAATACAATATCAAAAACCAAGCAACATTCATGCATATTGTATCTAGCATAGTCAGTTAGGGAAGCTTGACCCCACATATCATATTGGACATATTTGGGATGGTTTATACAAAAGTGAGAATCTACAAAAATATAATTACCACTCTCTAATTTCCTTTTTAAGCTAGGATTTATAGAACTTTGTATTATTGCATCGACTTCACTTATTGAAAAGGTTTGATTTTTCTTTATTGAACCTTTTTTAAAAGTATGAGGTTTTACATATTTACCATCTATATATGTAAAAGTACCAATAGCTTCTTCGTAGCCAATATCAATCATACGTATTTTAGCGGCGAGCCTTGATACCATAAAAAAGTAAGAAACTTCATCAATTACATTTTCCATGATATCTATAACTTTTGCTTCTGGGTTCTGTTTAAGGTATTTTCTAATAAACTCTGCAGCTTTTATTTTAGTTTGATAAAAAGGCATTTGTATACGTGGTGCTAGAGCATTTGCATGCCATTCCATAAAGTCGGTTGATGATTGTATGGCACTATCTTTAACACCACCTACAACCTGGCACTGTATCTGGGTAGCATTTTTATTATATAATCTTTCTAATTGAAAAGCCTTTCTATGGAGATGCCAATGGACACATTCATGGACAATCGTATTATTTACAGAGCCTAAATTTCTAAGGAAAAATGCATCGGGATCTACAAAAACAGTACCCGCAGTAACATTAATTGCTTTATAGTCTGATAATTCCTTATCATAATAGCTTGTCTTTGTATCTACGAAAAATATTTGACCAAAGGTGGAAAAATCGGGGGTTATGTGTCTTAGTTCCACAGAAAGTCCCATTCTTTCAGCTAAATCATCTGGGTTTATATATGTGGGCTCTTTCAATGCTTCTGGATAATAAATTTTGAGGAAGTCTACAGCAACTTTTTCTAGTTCTTCTTTTTTAATAATAGGGACTAAGGTATCGGATAAAGGTTTAAGTTGCTTTTCCTTATGGCTGTAAATTTCTACATATTCAATACTAAAGTCGTCTAGGCCAGTCTCCAAATCAGCTATGCAAGAGATTTTGAACCAGTTTGAAACTTCATCATATTTATCGTGCCTTCTATCTATCTCATGTATTTCAAAAATAGCTTCGATTAGTACATCAAAGGCTACCTTCATTCCAGGGAGGTCATTGATATAAATATGTTTTATATTTATATCATCTAAATAAGTCTCATCAATTTGGTCTACATGCCATGACTCTATATCAAGGCTATCACGGTTTTGACTAATAAATATGTTAATTGCCTCATGAAAATCATTATAAAAACGGTTGAAAACATATGTTTTAAATGAACGATTGTTAGACATATTTGACCTCCTAACAGAAATATTTATTTTTTTAAGTAGTCAATAATTACTTCCTTTATATCTAAATATTCTTCTACTATTCTGATGTCACTATTAACATTACTATACTTCGGGTCCATCTGGAAGTGTAGCTTTGTGTATCTCTTATCCGAAGGGATAAGCAAAGCGGAATAAGTTTTATCAAATTTAGGTGCTGGTGTAGGTTTAGATTCATCAAGTAAATCTTTTAAAAACATAAAATATGATATTTGTTTGTAATCAATTCCTCTTATAGTTTCTTTATATTTTGCATCTAAAATATATTGTGTTGACCCACTAGCAAAATAATAGTCAGGGGATATGTAATGTTTTTTATTAGCTAAATTGGGATAAAAACTAGCTTTCTTAAAATTGAAACCTTTACGTGCGTTTTTACTAAATACTAGTGAATCGCCTACAACTTCCTTTAAGTTAGTATTTAAATAAGACATTACGATATCTTCCCAAATTGATGAAAATGTATAATGTTTTAAATAGTAGCTTCCACCTTCTTCAAGTTGTGCAAAAAAATTAATTAGATTATCTATAAGTTCAATGATGTTATCTCTAAAAACCTGCTGTCTAAAATGTAAAAGAGACTCTATGACTTCTTCTTTATGGGATAAAAAGTCATATTCAGGGAAATTAACATCTGTTGGAAATAGAGAAATAAACGCATTAAATTTTTTAATTGTATAGTCAATAACAAAAACCATACACTCAGTTATAAATGTGTTATAAAAATGTGTCTCATTATAATAATAGGGGAAAAGGGTAATTTTATTATTATTATTAATATATAAATTAGATTTTCTAATTGTTTCTTTCCAATTTATTTTACCCCCTACATGAGGCTTTACAAATTTTCTATTTTCAATATATAATCCATACCTTTGATAATAATCGTAGACTCCAAAAAAGGCGGCAAATGGATAATTACTTTCAAAATGTCCTCCAAACTCCTCGCCCATATATAAATCAGGTCTTTTTTGCATATGATTTGAAATCAGGTCAAAAATCAAACCTGAATCTATTATAGGATTATCCACTCTAAAATGTTTTGGAAATACAGAAAATATATCGTTTGCTTCATTTATTAAAAAACCTACAAAGTTAAATGTATATTTATATTCATCTAATGGCTCTCCAGTTAACTCATTATAGAGGGTTTCCTTTCGAATATCTTTTTCCTCATTTATCTCGAAACCTAAATTTAGTAAGTCATGTTTTTTAAATTCTTGACCTTCATGAGAATATTTAGTAATCATTTTTCTACCTCTTTAATAAGGATATTTTGATTGATTAGGAATTAAAAAATCGTTGATAAAAGTATCACTGAAGATTTTATCTTTGCCATATTGCTCATACAAATCTTCATAGCTATTAATACTACTATCAAACAAAGTCGATTTTCCACGCATCATGCCAGTTCCCTGAACGTCTTGCCATAAATAAATTAATAATTTATTTTTAATTAGGTTGTTGATAGTTTCTGCAGCGGCATCACTAATGCTCGGGTTTGAAGAATGAGAATCTGCGGTAAGCTTATCTCCAAAGTTAATAAAAAACTGTCCAACCTGCTTATCTTCATTTCTTCCTAACCCATTTTCTTTATTAGTGATAAACAGGTTTAAAACAGTATAAAAAGTTTGCCATGTAACTTCTATGTTATTTGCTGGTGTTGGATCCATAGAAATAGCTATTTTTGGATTGTTTAATTTATTATTTCTAGATCCTGTAGTAGGATCTATGGCTGGTTTTGTGGTGACATATTCCCACTCAAACCTTCTTTTAAATGCTGTATCCATAGGGAAAACGTTCTGATCATTCATGTTAACAGTACATAAAATATTTAGATTAGATGGTAAAGCAATTTTATTAGAGGTAAGAGTGATAATTTTATCCGCGATATTTTTATTATCAATAGGGTATCTACTCACAAAGTGTTCATCCCTGTCCAACAATTGGAAAACATCACCGAATATTGCAGCCACATTCCCCCTGGATAATTCCTCCAATACCAAAAACACTTCTTTAGAAAAATCTGAGTATGCCTCTACTAAAGCCCTTGTAAAGGGACCTTCTTTAAAAACAAACGTTACATTTCCGCTAGTGTCTGTTTCCGGGAGTAGTTGTCCTATAAAATCAGAATAGGTATATTCGGGATGGATAGTGACTCTAAAGACTTTATCAGAATTAATCCCTTTTATTTTTTCCTCAACCATAAAACTTTTACCAGTACCAGGTGCTCCAAAGTAAATTTTTTGTTCGTGCATGTCTATACCTCAATTCTTCATATATTTTTTAAAATAACTTAATAAAGTTTCACATCTAGCAAATTTATCGCTTCTATTTGAAAATAAAGCTTTATAAGAACTGCAGTAATCTTCATATTCTGAGATGTCTACCTTAAAACCTAGATTATACGCATAAATAGCAATTGGGTAGGTTTCAATCCAATAAAACTTTTCACTACTACCTTTAAAACTAGCGCGGCCATTTATCACATTAGTCCCTTCGATGAGTTTTTCGGATTTAACAAAAACAATTGAACTATTGAAATCTATTTTATAAAGGCTATTCTCATAAACTTTTGTAGTGGCATCATAGTTGCTGTAGAAATCTGAATCAAAAGTCTTTAAGAATTCTAGTAGGTCCTTAGGGATATTAGATGTATCTAATGAATCTACAAAGGTTTCTATATAGTCAATACCAATTAAATACATTCCTGCAATATGTCTTAAAATCATGTTTGCTGTTATTTCTTTATTCAATAAGTTTATAAATAAAAATTTATGATCCGCTATTGTATAACTAGGAGAAATGATATTATCTTCCATGTAATCAAGTACTGTTGGGAATATAGTTTGTGATATAAAACCATTACGGCCAGATTCATCTACCTGTGAAAGAAAGATGTATAATAATAATTCTCGAGCATATTTTTTGTTATTTTCTGAATAAATATAGCATCCTCTATTACGGTATCTATTGATTAATTGATCGTTAATTTCTATATCTTTAACTATTATTCCTGAGTATTTTCCCGCCTTTATATGCGGGAACTGTGAAATTAAATCATCATACTCAATAGAACTTATATTTAATTTTGGATTATATTTACTAATCGCATTCGTGATATTCTCCTCCACATAAGACTGCAGAGATACTCCATGTGGAGGAGTTATGTTGATTTTATTAAAATCGCTAGGGAAACTTTCATGATTAATTATAAGTTTTATTCTCAATATGATCACCTCATTCAAAAATATTATAGTTAGTTATTAAAACTTCTTCTCGGGGATATTTTATTCCTGTTTTTCCAATCGGAATAATATTGAAACCATGTTCTTCTATCCATTCTATTAATAAATGGTGTTTTTTTCCGTTGTGGGTAAGAACATTAGATAACATGAACTTGTAGTTATGTTTATGCAAATTTAAAATATAATTAAGCATCTCTGATTCTTTGTCTGAGTCCCATCCCTCTAATCCTCTTTTTCCATCATTATATTCAGCTTTTGTTATGAAATAAGGTGGATCAAAATAAAATACAGTATCTATTGGGAAGCTAGTTATATCAATATCTTGATAATTATTACAAATCAATTCGTAATTTGTAGTTCGTACATAAAATGATTTTATTCTTTCAGCTATACCATCACTAAACTCATTATTTCCTACAGGTGTATTCATTTGCTGACTATTGTTAAAACGAATCATGTTTTGGAAAGCATAGATTTGTAGGACAAACAGATATAAAGGATCTTTACATTTGTTATAATCCTCCCTGAGCTTCATATAAGATTCTTTATCCTTCTTTTTTAAACCGTATTTATCTATTATTTTATTGACTTCATCTAAGATAAAATCAGGTTTATTTTCTATCAGCAATTTAACAATGTCATAAACATACCTGTTATATTCGTTGTATACTACACAATCTGTAGCTACAACATTTGCACCTACATTAAATGCACCACCCATCATATCAACAAAGGTACCTACATGCTTAGGTAATTCTTTTGTTAGTAAAGGCATAATTCCATCTTTGCTACCAGAATAGTTAAGAGGTGATTTATTTACTCTCATATCTTTTTTAAAATATATGATCATCTCTTTTAATTTTTTTCCTTTTCCTTTATGGCTGGAGTTGTTAGTTGCATACTCTCTATATTCATTTGATTCTATATATACTTTGCCATCAACAGCAAATTTTTTTGCTAACTCAACTAAATCACCAATAGGAACAATGGATTGATTACTATAACTAACCAAAACATGTGTAAATTGAATTTGTCTAAAAAGATCCTCAAACTCCTCTATGGCCTTACCCTTGTTAGAATATCCAGAAAGTTCCCTATTACTTCTGCGGCCTGTTTTACCAAAAATATTTGGATAATCATACTTAGCCACAGTTTCCAATAGGTGGTAAGAATTAGTATACTGGGTGATTGTATAAGGAGGATCTATGTAAGCAATATCTCCTGAAATTTCTCTTATTAACTTATTGGTATTGATGTTATATATTTCATTATCATATATTTTATCTGTTTCGTTTATTTCTAATGGGATTATTTTAAATTCCTTTAAGGCCCTTGGTTCCCAAAACTTAAAAAAAGCTTGATAAGTTCCTGAAGTGTTAGATACTTTAAGAACGGAGCCTAGTAATGAGGCTAATAAAAATGAATACTCCTTTTCATCTAATATTTCATTTTTATATAGTTCTTCAATATCTAACCTCATACCATCAATTTTCAGGGCGTTTTCTTCTGTAAGATACATCCTATCTCCAACAGGTGTATAATTTTTAAATACAAAATAATTACTTCTCGGTTCATACTCTCTATTGTTGAGCCAAGTAAAAGGATTGACTTTATATAATTTGGTGAAATCATCAAATTTTGGTATTTGATGATTTAAAATTTTAGCTTTACAGATTATGCTAGAAAACTTCATGTAATCATTTGCTATTATTTTATATCTATCTTTAAAATAATCTCCTACAGAACATGTACCTGCAAACAGATCCGCAAAAATCTCACCTTCTATATTGTATTTTTGAATCACTTCATCTATAAAATGTACTAAGTTTGACTTGTTTCCTAAATATCTCATTATAAACCTCTTTCCATTAAAATATTAGCATACCTATCGATGTTTTGAAAAAAGATAAAATCTATATAGTGATTTATCACGAATTTTCCTTATTATGACTTTTTCTGGGGTCCTCAGGCTTTTTTGCACCTTCTGGAATCAACCAAGTTTTCCCTTTTTTTATTGCTCCTTCAACTCTACCTTGATTGCATAGCAAAGCAATTCTTCTTGCTGATATTCCCCATATTTCAGATAATTCTGTGGTGGTAAAAAATTTCATCATGTACTCCCTCCAAATCAACTAGTATAACAATTCTATTATATTCATTTATCTGAACACTTTCAAGCTTTTTTAGACTTTTATATGAAAAAGCTTAACTTTAATTTTCAAATTTTGAAGTAGACTAAATTGCTTATACAGGAGTAATAGTATAATTAATTTAGTTTTGAATTCAGTGTCTGAAAAGTTGATTATTAGAAACTTGTAAAGAACATTTTAATTATGCATACACTTTTTAATTATTCATAGAGTTTTAGTTTAGGTGTGTTCTTAAATAAAAACAAAGTAGAAAACTTCAAAATTATAGCATTTAGACTTCTAGCTGAATTATAAAATCTAATCTTAAATCAAACATAAAAAGCTCTACAATGCTTAAATTAAAGGGTGTAGAATTTTCCTGATGCATAAATTTATAAAATTAGCTTTTTATAATTGTATCAAAGACGGTAAGAACATAGACCCTGCATGTGGTTCAGGTTCTCTACTTTTACAGTCAGCTAAAATATTGGGCAGAGATAACGTAAGACAAGGTTTTTTTGGACAAGAAATAAATATAACTACCTATAATCTATGTAGAATTAATATGTTTCTACATGATGTTGGCTATGATAAATTTGATATTGCCCATGGTGATACATTGACAGATCCACAACACTGGGATGATGAGCCTTTTGAAGTTATAGTTTCTAACCCTCCCTACTCTATTAAATGGGCAGGTGATGGAGACCCTATATTGATAAATGACTCCAGATTCTCCTCTGCCGGTGTTTTAGCTCCAAAATCAAGGGCAGATTTAGCTTTCATTATGCACTCTCTAGCTTGGTTATCTGCCAACGGAACAGCTTCTATTGTATGTTTTCCGGGAGTTTTATATAGAGGTGGTGCAGAACAGAAAATTAGAAAATATCTAATAGATAATAACTATATAGATGCCATTATTCAATTATCAGATAATTTATTTTTTGGTACTTCAATAGCAACCTGTATTATGGTCTTAAGAAAGTCAAAATCCCAAAACTCAACACTTTTTATAGATGCTTCCAAAGAGGCAATTAAAGTAACTAATAATAATAAACTAACTGATAACAACATTGAAAGAATTTTAAATATCTACAAGGATAAAGAAGAAATCCAATACATGTCCAAGCTAGTCACAAATGACGAAATCTCTGAGGAAGATTATAATCTGTCAGTATCAACCTATGTAGAAATAGAAGATACAAGGGAAAAAATAGATATAAAAGTTCTTAATAAAGAAATAGAGGAAATTGTAAAAAGGCAGGATGTCTTAAGGAAAGAAATAGATAAGATAATTGGTAATTTATAATTTATAACTCATAATGCATAATTTATAATTGTGAATTGATGATTGGAGGGAAATGTAATGGATGTAGACAACAATATATTTGTTCGTTCTTCTACAGCAGAATATTTAACTTATGTAGCTTCAACAGGTCAAGATGAAGATAGCATAGAAATGAGATATGAAGATGAAAATATATGGCTTACCCAAAAGATGATGGCAGCTCTTTATGATGTAAGCATACCTGCTATTAACCAACATATTAAAAAAATTTATACAGATAAAGAATTAGATAAAAAAGCAACAATTAAGAAATACTTAATAGTTCAAAATGAAGGGAATAGAAAAGTTTCAAGGGAAATAGACCATTACAACCTACAAATAATTATAGCAGTTGGTTTCAAAATTAATAATGAAAGAGCCGTTCAGTTTAGAAAGTGGGCAAATACCATAGTAAAAGAGTTTACTATAAAAGGCTGGGTAATGGATGATGAGCGCTTGAAAAATGGAGGAACAGTCCTAACAAAGAAATATTTTGAAAAACAATTAGAAAAAATCAGGGAAATTAGAATGTCTGAGAGAAAGTTTTATCAAAAAATAACTGATATTTATGCTACAGCTATAGATTATGATTCGACAGCTAAAGCTACACAGAGGTTTTTTGCTGCAGTTCAAAATAAACTTCATTATAGTGTTCATGGATATACAGCGGCTGAACTTATCTATAATAGGGCAGATTCAAAAAAGGAAAATATGGGGCTTACAAGCTGGGAAGGCTCACCTAAAAACAAAATTCATAAGTCTGACGTGAGTATTGCGAAAAATTACTTGACTGACAAGGAACTAAATCAACTGTCAAGAATTGTTTCAGCATATTTGGATATGGCGGAAGCCCATGCACAAAGACATATTCCTATGACCATGGAAGACTGGGAAAAGCGATTAAATGGTTTTTTAGCTTTATGGGATAGAGAAGTATTGAAAGATAGCGGAAAAATATCAAAAGAATTAGCAAAACTTCATGCAGAAACAGAATTTGAAAAATATAGGATTATTCAAGATAGAATATATGAGAGTGATTTTGATAGATATTTGAAGAATAATTAATAATTTATAATGCAGAATTTATAATTATTAATTGTGAATTAAAAAAGGTTGGTGGTAAAGATGAGTAGGACTGGCCTTTTGGTTAGTCCCTTTTTTATTAATTTCCTTATTTATTTAATATATCGTTCAAGAATCGTTCTCCATTTATACATTGACCAACAAGTATTTCAGGCATATCCTTAGCTTTATGATAAATTTCTCCATTATATAAATAATCTAAACCTAAACACTTATATTTACCCCTTGTTATATACTCGAATATGGCAGGTTTATCCAAACTAATCCCATTGTTTATACGATTATAACAGTAATCTGATGGTATAATGGAACCTGGTTTGGTACCATATTCATCTGATATTATTTTATATATTTCTTGGGATGTTGCTATATAACCTAATCCATGATTTTCAATCAATGTATTTACAGTCTCTATCATTTGTTCATCTATAGTTAGCAAAGCCTGAGTATTATTATTAGTATGGCTTTTGGAAAAAGGTTCATTAATATTTATTTCACTAATATTTGACTTTTCTAAAGCAATTTTCAATTTATCAAATTGTGAAATTAACCACTCGAAGTTCTGAAAATATAATTCTGAATTAAATACATCTGCTTCTATAGAGTGTAATATTCTCTTGGCTGTGCTAGTATCTCGGCTTGTATGCCACTCAAGCTTCGAGCCATAAGCTTCTTCTATTTTTGATTTTAAAGATTCTAATTTTGCGAAATTCTCAGGTTTATATACATATATACCTATTCTCAAAATATTTTGTTTTAAAATTTGAAAGAATATATGATAAGATCCACTACCAACTGCAACATCATACCAATTAACATGTGAGGGTTTTTGTGTTGCAATATCTGCATCCCTCCCAATACCTTTGCAATATCCTACAAAATTATACCAGAAATTATATCTTAAGGTTCTTGTTTCAGTAAATTTAATATTAGAATTATCTGGGTTTGGATTATTTATAATCGCTATCCCTGTTTCTTTTTCTAACTCAGGTACTTCTTCTCTGATTTCATTTACAAATTCAATATGAAGAAGTTTAGATTTATCTTCATCTGACAGATTTAACTTCCATCTCTTTTCCATAAACTCCAATAACCTAATTCCTCTATCTAATATGCTATTTGCTGTCCAATCCTCTTCCATAGATATTTCTATTTCAGAATTAGATCCCTTATAGTAACCCCTTTCACCTGAGCTAGGATTCTTTTTATCAGGAAAACTATCATTTTGTAAAGAAGAATTTATACTTTGTGCTAAAGGCAGTAAATTGCCCAGTGATGAAGACAGTATTTTAATTTCTTCATCACTGTATTGTCTAAACTGATTCCTCCAATACCATTTTGTAGGTGTTTGTGGCAAGATGTGTTCAATTGTCACTTTATCTTTTTCAACCTTAGTAAATAGTCTCCAATCAACTTTTTGTATATTATTCTTTATGGACAGTTCAGTCTCATATTCATATAGAAAGTATTTTAATTCCCTCCATCCATAAAATCCTACCCCTGCATCAAACCTTCTATCAGTACGAGTTATAAAGTTAGCAATAATTGAATTTATATCTTCATCTACAGTCTTTTTCAAATCATCAGTAATAAAATTAAGACTTGTTTTTCCCTGTAATGCATCCCTGCTCTTATTATAATAGTCACTGCTTTTATAACTTGCATTAAATCCACCTACCCTAAAACAAAGAAAAATAAATCTTTCTATTTCTTTAAATAGAGAAATTCTTTCAGTATCTTTTGTTGCATCCTTAAGTTTTAGGGCTATGGTAACTAAAGGTCTAAAATAAACAATACCAATTCTATTTAATCTACTTATCCATCTCTTCTCTTCATCGTTTATATCATTACAGTCATAGGGGAAAAAACTATAGTACCAATATTGAGCGAAATCTTTTAAACTATTTACATAATCTTTTATTTCAGAAGGAGCAAGTTTGCTAACCAATATGGTATCCTCTGCAATATCTTCAATTATATCTTCATCACCAAAGTCTTCATCCTCAATAGGGAATTCACTTATATCATTTTCAACAACTATAGTATGTTTATCAAATATATTTTTCGCAGAAAATTTGTTTAATAAAAATCTAATATAGTCATCCCCTTTTCTACGGGTATATTGAAAATATATAGACCAATGAGCCCTTAAAAAATCATCATCTGAAAGAGGCCTATTTTGATTTCTACCAAGCTGGAAATAAATCTCTTTCCAGGCATTATTGATATTTTTTCTCAGTTGATCCTTATCATCTTTTCCCAACTCATAATCTTCAAATAGGGTAGTTAGATAAATAAGTCTGTTTTTTAGCAACTCCAAATTTGTTAATCTTTTTCCTCGATTATTCATTGTCTCAAAAGCTACAAAAACATCATAATCATCTTCAATTTCATGTACATTGAACATTAGTTTCAAAGTTAATTTTCTATATAAAGACTCAATACTGCCAAGGCCCTCTTCTTCATATAAGGCTTTTAAATTACTTTCAAAAAAACCTTTTGCATACTTCAAGTTCTTAGTATAATAGGTTTCTAATATATTACCTCCAAAGGGTTCTTCAAATATTTTGTGTTTAAGGTAATTATAACTTGGATTATCTGACTCATACCCAAACATATAGGTAGTTATTATGTTTTGAGGTGGTCTTTTTCTTAAAATATATTTAATCCGGATATCCTTTATTGATTCATAACCAAGAAATATTTCCTCTTCCTTTTTATCTTTGTTTTCCTCAATGTTTTTAATAAGGTTAATTATTTCATACATTAATACTGAAAATGTAGTTAATCGCTGTTGTCCATCCACAATATGGTATGGTGTGTAGCCTATATCAACTAGCCAATCATCTTCTTTCCATAACTTCGTTTCTTTTTTACTAATAGCTTTTAATGATAAAAGTCCAGTATAATGGTATCTATCTTCATGAAGATTTACTAGATCCTCCCAGAAGTCTACCAACTGTTCATGTTTCCATGCATAGCCCCGCTGATAATCTGGTATTCTAAATAGTTTATTTTGAAAAAGTATTGATAAAGAAATTAATTCATTAGCCAACATTTCTCCTCCTTTACTGCTTACACATTTTTCTCAGATGCAATTTTTATTTTTTAAATAATTCCCTAAATCTATATAATGTTTTTAAAAAAATTCCTTTACTAACTGCCTCTCCCCATAATCCGTCATTAAACCTTTCCTGCCTGATATAACCAGTTAATATGGCTTTAAGTAGCTCTAAATCAGCCTCATTTATATAATCATCAATGAGCCCAATATCAACTCTATTTACAATATCCAAATAATTATAAACGATTAGATTCGTTTTATAAAAATCATCTATAAATTCTAAAAACCTTCCTTCATATACAGGATATGAAGAAGTAAAGCTACCATCTGGATTTTTGCCTCCCCCCGTCCAAGAACAAACATCTTTTCCTTTTATTGCTTCAAAATATGGAATATAAGAAAGTAACTTTTCTACATTAGTTTTAGTTAGACTAAGATATAAATCGTCACACATATTTTCTATATATTCTCTTCTAGCAATAGTTGCTAACCATTCTTTAGGTATACTTTCATAACCATATCTCAGACCTGCTAGTCCACCTACTACTGCTCCTGTGGTATCTGTATCACTTCCTAGGTTTACAGCTTTAAGGACACAGGATCTATAGTCATCAGTGTTTAAAAGACACCAGATTGAGGCCTCCAGTGTATCAACTACATAGCCTCCACTTTTTATTTCTCCCTCTTCTAGTCCTTTGAAATTCTTATCTTCTATCCTATTAAAGTGCTTCAGTTCATTCTTGAATTCTTCTTTTCTCTTATAATATTTCATTGCCCTATAAATTCCTTGACTAATTGATGTCTCTATACATCTTTCTGGAATAATGGATAGAGCTATGGAAATATATATTCCACAAGCCATTTGACTTCTTTTATGACCATGAGTCAGGGCTGAAATCTTATGTATTATTTCAAAAGCTTCATTTTTATCTGAAAATTCATTTCCATAGTTAGCTTGTAAATAGAATAAGATAGGTAATATTCTCATTAAGGATCCATTACCATTATCATACTCCGATAGTCCCCCTGATTCTAAGGGAGATGTCCCATCTAAATATCTTTGTAAGGCTTTACGAGTTGCTATTCCAATATCAAATATATCCCCATAAGGTGTATATTCCCCCCTACCATACCAACCTAAAAACTTGTCCATTATATCCTTATAGTCTAAACCATTTCTTAAACTATCTAGAAGAGCTATGGTCATACTGGAATCATCGGACCAAGTTCCTGCTGGCTGGTTATAGGTTCCAAAAGCTCTCATATCTGTTACTGAATCAACTCTCAATCTTTCTCTATCCTGAAACTCTACTGGTACACCTAGGGCATCCCCTACCACTAAACCCATTATTCCTGCTAAAATATTATTAGACATATAATCACCAATCCTTCTATAAATAAGTGTTCATCAGGTTTAGATATTAATTCCTCTATAATCTTAGTCTTTATCCCCAAACTTCCCTTTAGTTAACATTAGTATAAAAACTCCGCCTGCTGTTTTTAACCCATTTTTAGCCCACTGGGCATGTTTATTTCTTCAATGTTCACAATATTTATGCTTATATCCCTCAGGTAAATTTCTTTGGCATTTTTTATTTTTACATTTATTAATTTCCATCCTTTTCTCCTTCCAATAATTTTTGTTCAACATTATATGGCAGTTCCATAATCCTCTTATTAATATTAGGCAATGTATTAGACCAGTAGTTCTCTGGTGAAGGATCTAGTAAATCTAATCGTTCTACTAACCCCCTAGTATCTAAATAAGTTTTTTGTATGTATTCAGCATAATATTGTAGACTTTGTTGTGCTGCTTCTGCTTCACCCATTTCAAAATAAGCCATTGCCTCTACAAACGAAACCATATTAACTGCATACAAACTTTCTCTTATTTCATTTATTCTAGCATCCATCTTATCAGGACTTGATGTAGGTAATATCTTTCCCCAAAACGATTCTGGTTGTTTTTTTATGAAGTCTAAATTTACATTTTGGCTTAACATTAAAAGGTTTCTACTATCCTCTGAATCACCAACAATTCGTATTAAAGCTAATTCTTTCAGCTTTTGATTCTTTATAACCATAGCTTGTAAAAGTTTCTGTTGGCAACTATATGCGGAGGCCAATCTATCATGTTCCTGTCCTTGTCTACTTCTTCAACTGAAACCTGTATCATTTGAATTTGTTCTGCAATTTGGGCAATCTGCATCTGGGTTGCATAATTTGTCATAGCTTGGCTTATCTCTGGTGTAATATTGATTTTTTCTAAAGATATCGTAGATACTATTTTATTAGTCTTTGGATTAACTAAGTTGGCCATTAAAGAGCCATCCTTTTTTGTCATCAATTTTAAAGTTCCCTTAGCCAATTTCTTACTTTGTTCATCAGTTAGTATAGCTTGAAAAGTTTCTTTAGGTATTGCCGACTTCACTAGATTTATAAAGGCAGGGGTTGAATAAAGCATCTTTTCTATATTAGACAATGCAAGTTTTGCACCTTTAATTAAGGGATGTCCCACCTCTGGAATTGTAGAAAAACACTTTGAAATATCACTAGAAAATTCTTCACTATTAATTACATCTATATCTTCTGGCCCTATATAAATATTTTCACTCATAAGAACACCTCACCTTGTATATTTCAATTTTTTTATTTCTAAATTTAAGAAGGATTCTTCCGCTAACCCTCTTAAATTCAATAAATTAATCCCTCCATTTATAACTAATATTTTTTTAATGCTCTTAGTCTTTTTTTATTTCAAGATAGTTAATTTGTATATCTCTCATTTTTTTCTTATCTAACTCTAAATATTTAACATAAATCCCATCTTCTCTTATTAAAATCTGCTCAGGCCTTATTTCTAACAACCTATCATTGTCTTTTATTTCAAGAGTATCACCCTGGTATATTGCATTTTTAATTATGATAAAATTCTCATTTACCTTAGGGTCTCCTAAGCCTACATCTATCCAATCTATACCATCATCCTTAAAGAGACCTTCTATAGTTGCCATAATCTCGTCTAATTGTTCCTCTGGAAGCCTACCGTGGTCTTTTAAGGCTTTTATAATTGTATGTTGTTCCTTAAGGCTTAAGTTCTTATTATTCTTTGAGAATCCTGCACCTAGTTTAAAACCTCCATTACGCCCTAATTCACTTATAATTGGTATCCCGCTGTCTTTTATATATTCTACATCCCTATATATTGTTTTGGTGGTACAGTTAAACCTTTCTGCTAAATCCTTAGCCTTAACTTCGCCCTCGTTTAGTAATATCATAACTATTTCAAACATTCGATTAGTCTTCATAAATTCAACTTCCTTCCTTAAATATATTATAAATCATGGACATATTATTGTCCATTAATCTTTGAACCATAATAGTTGATCACAATATAATTAGACACTACTTTGTCTCATTATATTGACTTGTATATTGTTATCTAGTAAAATTAAATTAAGATATAGAAAGACCAACTATTAAAAGTCAAGACCCAAAATGAAAAAAATCGAATTAATTATTAAATGAGATTTAGATTAACTTGAACCTTGATAATTGCATGACGAACTAGGCACCATAGAAGGAGCTACATTAAAAATTATGATTGATAAGAATAGTAACTATGCTTGGCTAACAAAGGGACTGTTTGTTTTCACAAGATGCAGAATTACCCGTGTTAACTTTTTGGCTGCATGAGAAACAGCCACATTGTAAGCTTTGCCCTCAGCACGTTTCTTAGCAAGATACAGGCTAAAACCTGCATCCCAATGACAGACATACTTTGTTGCATTAAACAAAGCATACCGAAGGTATTTAGAACCTCGTTTAACCATCTTTGCATGAGTAGAAGTCAGTTGTCCTGACTGGTAAACAGAAGGCTCTAAACCGGCAAAGGCAAGTACCTTTTCTGCTGAATCAAAATTAGAGAAGTTTTCTGTTTCAGCAATGATAATGGCGGCCATGCGATATGAAATTCCAGGAATAGTCATAATGGGACTATGTAGGCTATCTACAATGGGATTAATTCTTGCCTCAGCTTGCCCAATCTGTTTCTCCATCAGCTAGATGAGTTGTAATGTCTGCTGTAATTCAAGGGACTTTACCTCGCTGTAGCTACCGATGGAGGCTTTGGCGGCATTACGAATCTCAATAGCTTTTTCCTTACTGTAGCGACCTTTAGAAGCCTTGTAAAGCAGGTTGGTCAATCTGGTAAGATGACACTCTGATATGGTCCTTGCGCTAGGAAGCTCAGACAACAAAGCATATACAGAAGCTATATGCAAAGATGGAACTAACTTTTCCAGTTCAGGGAAAAGGATGACACATAGTCTTGAAAAAGAGGACTTAAGCTTTGCACAATCTTGCACAAGAGAAAAACGATATCTTGTTAGTGATTTAAGTTCACGAATGTGGTAAGATGGCTGTGAGTAGGGCTTTAAACATTCAGTCCTAAGCATAGTCACAATAGAATGAGCATCGACCTTATCCGTTTTCGTCTTTCTAAGGCTTAGACCTTTTCTATAAAGATTAGTATGCAACGGATTAATCACTGTAGTTGGTAGATTATTGGCGATCAAGAATTCTAAGAGATTATCGCTGTAGTGACCGGTTGCTTCCAGCCCTACTTTTAAGTCTGATAAATCTTTAGAATGGCCCTTTAGATTCGCAAACAAATCATCAAACCCTTCTCTATTATTGGTGATGGTGAAAGCTTTAGAAAGTACTTTCCCGGTAGAATCAACAATAATACAATCATGCTTATCCTTTGCAACATCAATGCCTGCATAAGTCATAGTAGTACTCCTTTAAATATTATTTGACACTGTTATTTTCCACAGGCCTGTTTGTCGAACGTAACCTCGTGCTAAATAAAACGTCATGCGTTATCCAACTAATTACCATTTAAACAAACGGCTGTGATTATGGCCTTTCTGAAAACGTCAAGCGTTAGGAGGATGATACTAATCCACAGCGTCTGTATGAAGTATGGCATACAGTCTTTGGAGAGGGACTATAAACACTACTACTTTATAATACGAGGAGTATGTACATATTCTTGAAAGGCTTAGGAATACTTATACCTTTCTATTCAATATATACTTTATATAAATCATATAAAAGTTTGTTAGAGGCAAATACTACGCCTTGGGATTTGGTTTGCAGTACTGAAGTAACTATTCAAGAAGAGGACACAAAAATAAGTAGAATAATAATTAATCTAACTGGCGGAATACTCTATATTGGCATTTTATATTTAATACTTTTATCTTTTGCTATGCAATAAATTTACTATCTGTTATATAGCAAAACAATGCTTTATTTAGTCTTTTCAAAGTACCAGTTTTTATTTTTATTCTTTTGTATGAATTTTGCTTCTTCAATTAAATCTAGTTTGTTAAGTTTCCCCAAGCCCCGCAGATCTTTCCTTAATTGCAATGCGTCATCTCTTTTACCTTTTTGTAAATATTATTTTGATACAAAAACTCCATAATTTCCTCCGGAGTAGTTTCGTTTTTCCCATTAATTAAAAACCATTCTTTTAAAACTTTGCTTATTTTTTTGCCCTTTCTTCTAATGCATTCATCCACATAACCCTCCTTGTATCATTATCTTTAATTCTTTTCATAAATAAACTAAAAATTATTTATATGCTTTTTATATTTTAAAATTTGATTATTAAATAATTTTGTTATAATCTTAAAATGAGTTCAGAAAAAACAATGTTTCAAATGTTTTCATCTCTACTCTATATATTACACATACTTCATAATAATCCTTTTTTTACCTTTCTTACTACAACACAATCTTTCTAAGGCACTAAATTGATATAAAGCAGGGGTTGAGCCATTAAAAGCTGGTGGAATATCTGAATATGATAATGGAAATGGATCTTTAGTGAAAATATTACCTATTATTTTTTATTTACAACCTAAATATGGGGATAGCTTTACAAAGAATAATGACGCTTATGAGGTAATACATAATATTTCTGCCTTAACACATAGGCATAAACGCTCCCAAATGGCTTGTGGAATATATTTATCTATAGCATCTAA
Organism: Bacillota bacterium; assembly: GCA_023230985.1. GTDB lineage: Bacteria > Bacillota > Clostridia > Lutisporales > Lutisporaceae > JAAYKT01. Next base: position 5,804 of record JALNWH010000017.1, on the reverse strand, counting down.
TATTTTGATAGGTACGAACTTAGACTTTGCAGTCAAATCAAGGATTTATGATGCAATGGAATATTATAAAAACAAAGAAGACTTTAAAGAAGAATTACATCATTTTTATAGAATTGAAAACAAGAACTTCAAAGAGTTACAAAAAAAAGAAATAGATAGTGGAGGATATATAGTATCTACTTTAGAAGCTTCTATATGGTGCCTATTAAATATCAATGACTTTAGATCCTGCGTTCTCTTAAAGCTGTTAATTTAGGCAAAGATACTGATACAACAGGAGCAGTTGCAGGAGGATTAGCAGGCTTAAGATATGGATATGAGAATATTCTAAAAGAATGGATTAACAATATAGCAAGAAAAGAATATATAGAAAATATATGCAATGATTTATATTTTAGATTAACTAATCGTAATGCAAACATCGGAAAGAATCAAGTGCTTTTTTTATAAATTTAAGCTATAATGAATTTAAGTTTCAATCAAAATATGTAAGGATGATTACTATGGTAAATAAGGTTAAATTACATAGTCTCAACATAAAGAAACTTTTATTGGATTTGGAAAACAGACTAAGGGCTATATACGGTAAAAAAATAAAAAAAGTATATTTATATGGTTCCTATGCAAGAGGAGAAAACAGTGATGGCTCAGATGTTGATATAATGCTTTTACTTGATATGAATCAAGAAGAGATTATAAAGCACCGAGAGAAGGTTTTGGATGTTGTCGTAGATTTAACAACTGAATATGGTGCTGTTTTATCTGTGATAGAAAACAACTATGATTATTTCTATGATTGGGTAGATGTACTTCCTTTCTTTGCAAACATAGAAAAAGAAGGAGTTGATATCTTTGGACAAAACTAAAACACTTTCTACTTATAGATTGCAAAAAGCAAAAAAAGACTTAGAAACGGCTAAAATAAATTTCGACCATGGTTATTTGGCTCAATCTGTAAACAGATCATACTATGCAGCGTTCCATGCATTAAGGGCTTTATTAGCTTATGATACATTTGATTCAAAAAAACATTCATCAATTCTGGGGTTTTTTAATAAAAACTACATTGCCAGTGGGAAAATAAATAAAGAGTATTATAAAATTATTGCCAGAGCCTTTGATATTAGAACAAAAAGTGATTATCAAGACTTTTATGTTGTTGCAAAAAACGATGCTAAAAAACAATTGGGTGATGTAGAAACGTTTATTAAAATGATTGAAAATTATATTCTACTTTATAAGCATTTCTAAAAGTAGATTTAGATTTTACTCTTACTTTACCCTTGCCCAGATATAATTCAATAGAATTAATAGTGTTTAATAAAAAAGCAAAGTCCTGTAAACCCTGAAAAATGGACATTGTTGTATTCAGTAGAATTAGTATAATTGCTATTATATATCTGGAAATCGTGTGTGGGCTAATACCTCACCGTGGGTTCAAATTCCACCCTTTCCGCCGCACCACACTATCTAAGAACCCTTGTTCTACAAGGGTTTGGTTGTTTTTTGATATATATTAAAATCTTTTTTTATGCCTTTTGTACAAAATTTGTAGCAGCCATTGGGCTGGCAAGATTAGCTGTAATATAAGATATAATTCGTTCTAAATCATGATGGGCTAACTTTGATATATTTATTTTATACATTATATTTTTCTCTTATGCTTTTTATTGAAGAATCAGCATCAAGGGTCTTTCCGGATTTTATTTCTTCTTCAGCAACCATAAGCTTGTCATATACATCAAGCATAAACATTTTTTCTTTATATACTTCCATGCTCATAATAACCATATCACCGTAGCCATTTTTAGTAATGTAGATGGGTTCATCAGATTCTTTACACATTTGTGATATTTCACTTGTATTTTTTTAATCCCTTATTGGAATAATTTGCAGCATAATCTTCAGCTCCCTTTGTGGTATTGTTGTACCATAATTATGCCACAACAGCAATGCTTTTATTACTTAAATATCTTGTTTACATTTCCATATAATATATTTTTTACTCCATATTGTTTTAATCCGGTTTCCTGATGGAGCAATCAGCTGTCCATTCTATATAGCATAATTTGTACCATACCGTTTAATTTTCTGCGTCGTTGTCTTTTCCAGTTCGCTCCACAAAACTTCAACAACGTGAATTTTTTTATAAGCCGGCAGCTTTTCGTTTACTCGCTCAACAGCAGCTTGTACCACATTATGCACATCTTCTTTTGATGGCATATTGTTGTGTAAATAATCAATTATGAAATTAAGATTGGGGAAAATTTTTGCTTTGACGGCAGTATTTCCGCGCTTATCAAAGACTCCAAGAATAAGTGCCTCCGCAACAACGGCTTCCTCTGCAAGCTTTTCTTCCAACTCTTCGGGATAAATGTTTTTTCCGTTCTCCATGACAATGACATTTTTCTTCCTGCCTGTGATATATACAAAGCCGTCCTCATCCATTTTTCCCAAGTCTCCCGTATGAAAAAAACCATCCTTCATTACTTCAGCAGTAGCATCCGGATCCTTATAATATCCGAGCATAATGTTATCGCCTTTTGCAATAATCTCGCCGATGCCATCGGTGTTCGGATCGTATATCTTAATCTCAACACCGGGTATCGGTAATCCGGCGGAATACGGGTTTATAAAAAAATCGTTATTTCCGGCAAGGAGCGGTGCACATTCTGTCAGACCATATCCTTGATATGTTTTAATCCCAAGCTGGCAGAAAGCTTTCACTACCTCCGGCTTGGTTGCCGCCGCACCGACGATTAGCATATCCAGTTTTCCTCCTAGAGAGGCTTTTACTTTCCTCTTAACGATAAACTTTATATAAAATGGAAGCTTACATAGCAATTCATTAAAGGTAATATCATTGCTGTTTTTTAAATACTTATCGGGAAGGCTTCCGCGAACCGATTTCTCAATTTTATTTAGCATAACATCAAGCAGCCGAGGAACGGCTATAATCACACTGGGTTTGTATTCTTCAATATTACGCGCAATAAATTTAAGCCCATCGCAATAGGAGATTTTTCCGCCTGCGGAAAGGAGAAGCAAGTGCCCGATGGTGGCTTCATAGGTGTGGTGTAGCGGCAGTATGGACAGGGAATGACGTGTCCTGTCTACTTTTACCATTTGTGCGATAGAGCGGATATTAACGCAGATATTTTTTTGTGATAAGCATACCCCTTTAGAATTTCCAGTCGTACCTGATGTGAATATCAAGATGCTCATCCTGTTCTCGTCAATCGCCATGGTATCAATTTCGCATGAGCCGGATGAATATAACAGGCTGCCTTCTTGGATAAGGTGGTGGACAGAACTGTCGTTATCAGCATCGAGATTATACATTTCAATCTTTTTTTTCAACAGAGGTGAAATATTATCAAGAATATCTTTATCGGCAATTACCGCTGAGCAATCGCCGGACTCAACAAAATCAGCTATATCCTGAGGGCACAATTCCTTATCTATCGGCACGACAACACCGATAGTAGCCGCAGATAGATAGGATATGATCCATTCGTAACTGTTCCCGCCAATCACAGCTATTCGTTTATCGGCGTAATCAAGTGTTAGCAACCGGGTACAAAGCGATTGGTAGTCCCTTTTGAACTCCCAATATGAGATATTTCGGTCTTTCAAAATGAAAGCATTATCTTTTCTGTGCTTTTCAGCGCTTCCATATATCAGCTGCCGAAAATTATTAATAGTCCTGGTTGAATAAATTTTTTTTAATAATTTTTCATGGGCGTTCATAAGAGTACCTCCCTTAATTGCATAATTTTTTTCATTAAGCTAGGTTGTGGCCATAGTTTGAATATCATTAAATTACCTATCTATACCCATAATTATATACGGATATACAGGTAATGTCTAGTCGATAATACTGCTGTTCACAACAATTAAAGACTGTGGAGGGCGTTTTTAGAAAAACCCCAGCCATTCCATTCCCACAAGGTTATTTTTCTTAAATTAAAATCCCCGTAGCTTCCCTCTATAACCAGTAGCTCATTTTTCCCATCATCATTATAGTCAACAAGAATTGCATGGAAATTTGGCTGATCCAGATTGGAAGACTGCCAGATAGGCTTTATTTCATTGTTTATTAATTTATAAAGAAATAAATGATTCCTAAAGCTTGTATCCTCTCCTTCAAACCAAAAAGGCTTTTTGGAGCCAAAGCTTCCCGTTTTCCAGACCAGTAAGCCTAGCTCTTCTATACCGTCATTATCTGCATCACCCAAGAAAAAATCATCTATCCACCATTCCTCGGGAGAGTGCCAAATAAGATTGTTTTCTTTCCAGACCTCTATTCTTCCATCTTTCAGCTTGTAATTCTCCTTTATACCGTCACCATCTAAATCAAATTGCCGATTCTTTATTAGTCTATAATCAGGTTTATAATTATCTGTATAATACACATATTGTTCTATCTTTTCAAATAACTTTCTTTCATTATTCCATGCAGGGATAGTTTCTTTTTCACAATTTAACTCAAGCTTTTCTATAATTTTCTGTCCCGTTTTCCCTCTTATAGGTGAAGGAAAGCAATTATCATCTATAAATACCGGTAGAAATTCCAGTCTTTCAACCTTGTTTTCACTGATATATATTTTTGCTATAATGCTTTCTCGAGTTTCTAAAGACCATAGTTGGTCAAAGATAAAGTTGCCTAAGCTGTGAAAAATATATTTTCCCCGATATTTCTCTACTTCTTGCACCACATGGGGATGGCTGCCCAGTACCAAATTAGCACCTTTGTCTATAGCCAAATGAGCATAACCCCTCATAGTCACATCAGGCTCCGGTGCATATTCTGTTCCGCCATGAAGATATACAATTACAAAATTCCCATTCTTGGCCGCCTCGCTAACAGATATGGCTATTCTTTCTTTATCCAAAAAAGCAATACCGGGCTCTTCTTCGTCTTTCTCAGTTATTTTCGGTATCAGCACCTTATCAGTAAAAGCAAGAAAAGCTATTTTTGTTCCATTAGCCTCCATATAAGCAGGTGTATAGGGTGCTTCTTCCTTCCCATCACTGCCGACACCACAGTATTTAATACCGACTTCATTGAGAGCCTTCATGGTGCTACGAATCCCCTTAGAACCAAAATCATAGATATGGTTATTGGCAAGAGAAAGTATATTAAATCCGGAATTTTTAAGCATATAAGCCATTTCAGGATCAGCCCTTAAGACCATCTCCGAGACCCCAATCTCTCTCCCCGGTATCAAAGGGTTTTCTAAATTACCAAAAATTATGTCGCCATTTTGCCAAAACCATTTTACTTCATCAAAGCCATAAGCATTATCGCTATTTTGTTTTATACTTAAGTCCACTAAACGAGAAAGCATAATATCCCCCACAGCCACTAAGGTTATCGAATCTCTTTTTTCCGGTAGCTTTAATTTATACTGCCGAAAACTATCAAAAGAATTATACCTATTAGCGCTTATATACTGCTCCTTTATAAAATTTCCGATGTATAATATTAACACCGATATTAAAATTATAGTTATAAATAATCGACGATTTCTCATGGAACAATATAAGTTTTGGCCCAATCTGCTATAGGCGGTGCCTCGCCATTATCAAGCATGGTTCTCCATTTCTCATCCGTCAAGCGATCAGACATAGGCCATTGAAATTCATAGTGGGAATATACTCCTCCTTGAGCTATTCTTAGACTGCCGTCAACAGGAACTATAGCATATATATCAAAAATATGACCTGTTCCTTCCTGTAGCACCACACCGTTAGGATCTGTTGCCACATCTGCTACCAAAGCAGCAGGATTGCTGTCAGTA
>JALNWH010000016.1 GCA_023230985.1 Bacillota bacterium | reverse complement strand
ATTCTTCCTTCCATCAAGCTACCTACCTTCTTTCCCGAATAATATATCAGCGCCTATGGCTTTTTCAACTGATTTTTTAACGCCATCTATACCTAACCCTAATGTTCCTTGATTATTTGGAATTAATATGATGGCAGGTATCACAGATCGTTTATATTCATCTATTGTCTCTTCAATATCCTTGGCAAGCTGTTCTGTGATAAAAATTATAGCATAGTTTTCCTTAGCTAATTTCTTTATAGTTTGTGAAGCTTTTCTCATATCGGTGGTCGGAAAAACCGATATACCTAAAACTTTGAAACCAAGTATTGAGTCTTTATCACCTATAACTCCTATTTTATACATAGACATCTCGCAGCCTTTCTCTTATCAATTCATTATCGATATTATTAATTTTCCCGACCATTATGATCCTAATTATTTTAGCCTCATTCTCTTTAGCCATTATATAACCGACAATAGGTTCTATCCCAAAAGCTACGTACTTTCCTTTTTTAGTATAATCTAAAAGAAAATCATCTGAAAGCTTTTCAAATTTCATTAAAGATTTTGTTTTGATATAATTATCAATTCCTTCACTAATAACATTGCTGTAATCGCTTATTAATAACTTATCTTTCAAAATATCAACAGGCTCATCCATCGCATCTACAAAAAAATTATAATCTAATCTTCCTTCGTTAATGAATACCTTTTTTAAAAACTCTCTGCCATAACCCATTGCCTTAACCCGAATAAACATATTTATATTGATTAAATCTATTTGAAGTCTCACGAATTCTACCATAAAGCTATTGTTACTATTTTTCGCAATTTGACTCATTACTGTATATAAACATCTGTCTAAAATAATGTCTATAACTTGAGGGTCTGGGTTAATGCTAAAGCTATTAACTATTTCCTCAAGTCCTCTTTTAATTTCAGGATCTAAGAAAATAAAATTCTTTTCTCTAATCATTTCTTTTAATTTCACAGGTTCAATAGTTCCAATATTAGTAAGCAAATCATCATTGTCTTCATTAAGAAAACTGCTCTTCATTAATACCTTAAGATTATGAATATCATATTTCAAAAGAAATATATCAATAAGCTCGGGTTCAGGAGCCATTTCTTTTACCATTTTATAAGTATTCTCTATTTCTTTTGATAACATTTCTTCATAGTCACCGATGTCTTTTATTTCAGAAACCGAACCTGCATAGCTTGTTTCATAGAGAACCTTTATGACTTCTTCAGGATTTTTAGCTTCAACCATCCTGTCTATTTTTGATTTGTCAAGAAGCTTATTTTCCAGAGCTCTAATTCTGGTTACAGAGTAAATATAATTATCTTCATTCATAAGGGATTCCCTCCTTTCTCCCGGGAAAACTTTCCTAGAAGAGCATTTCAGCCACTATCGGTTCAATTTCATCTCTTTTCATATTAAGCAATGCTTTAAAGGAATTATTAATTTCTATTCCTTTGCCTTTTATAATAAAACCTCCGCCAAATTCAACATCTTCCATTTTCATCTTTAATTCTATAGATTTACCCGCCTTTTTAAATTCTTCATTCACTTTTTTGACAAATTCGGGGCTAATTCTACTTACATCATTTTTTGATATTACTATATCTTCATTTCCGGGTTCTATTGTTTTCAAAAGCATCGAAATTAGAATCTTTTCATATTCGTCTCCTGTTAAAGCATCAATTCTTTCTTGAACTTCATCAAAAACCTGGCATAAAACTTCCTGTTTTGCAGCTAATATATCCTTCCTAATGCTAAGCTCAACCATTGAATGAATTATCCTCTTTCTCTCATTTGCATCATAGATAGATTTGCGCTCTATTTCTTTTACTTTATCAACGGCTTTTTCTTTTGCTTTAGCAAGAATTTCTTCTGCTTTAATCTCTGCATCATCTACAATCTCAGAAGCTTTTGCTTCTGCATCCGCCATAATCCTTCCTTTGATATTATCTATTCCAGTCATTTATGCCACTCCCTTATAAATTTATGGAATTCAGCATTAAGAAAGATGCTAGTAATGACAATACCGCATAGGTTTCAACCATTGCAGCATACACCATAGCTTTAGCTGTTTCTTCAGGTCTTTTAGCCACAATACTGCACCCTGTAGCGGCTGCCTTGCCCTGATATATAGCAGAGAAAAATCCGACTATCCCAACTGGTATGCCCGCTGCTAGAAGCATTAAGCCTTGTTCAAAAGTAACATTTACAAATGTTCCAAATACACCAACCTTCGACCAGATAAGGAAACCTATTAAAAGTCCATAAATTCCTTGCGTCCCCGGTAAAGCTTGTAATACTAATGTCCTACCAAATTTACTAGGGTCTTCAGTTATTACACCGCCTGCTGCCATTCCAACAATTCCAACACCCATCGCTGATCCGGCACCTGCTAAGCCTGCTGCAATTGCAGAACCCAAAAATGCTAGATATAAGCCAGCGTTTGAACCCATCATTTCCATTATATTCATTTATACTGCCTCCTTAAAACAACAAATGTTTTTTATTATGTTAATTTTTTTGTTCTATATATTTTGTATTTACTTTAAAAGGTCTATATGGCATACCATCGCCATCGAAAAACTTTCCAAAGAATTCTACATATTGTAATCTACTTGAATGCACGTATGCGCCTAAAACATTGATTGCAATATTAAAGGTATGTCCAAATATCAAGAAAATAATCATAAAGATATTTCCTATAAAGGAGCCACGCAACATTAACGACATTTCATTGATTACTGTCCCTATTACACCTGTTGCTAAACCCAGTGCAAACAATCTGGAATATGAAAGCACATCTCCTAAAAATCCGGTTACATCATATAAACTTAATACACCGGAAAAAAGCTTGTTAAATATACCTTTTTTATCCCTGCCTTGTGTTAATATTAATCCAACGGCTCCTGCGATTGCTAAATACTTGCCTGCAGGATTAAATATCATAAGCAGTAAGCCTATCAAGAAGACATACCATAAACCTTGATCAAAAATCGCATCCAATACATTTCCATTCTTTATATCTACATAAGCCTTGATTCCCATGCCAATAAACAATTGTATTATCCCTAAGACCAAACAAAATATTAGCATCATCAATGGCTCATCAGTTGGATTAAACCATAAAGGCTTAATCTGAATTAATCCTCCAAACCATCCGCCAAACAAAGCTCCCCAAAGGATGGTAGATAACCCACCTAAACATAGCAATCCTATAAGTTTTTTTGCTCCTCCTTCAAGCCTAAATTTTTTTAATGCAACATAAGTAAGAGCAGCAAGTATTATACCATAAACTGCATCGCTTACCATCATGCCAAAAAACATTATATAAAATGGGGCCATAATCTTATTGGGATCAACAGTTCTCGGATTTGGCAAACTATATTGTTCAGTAATCATTTCTACCGGTTGTACCAGTTTGGGGTTATCTAAATAGACGGGATAATCTTCACCCTCTCCCGGATCTTCAAATGTCAATAAATAGCTGTCTGTTACTTTTTTAATAGATTCTTCCAATTCCTTAACCATTGTTTCAGGCACCCAGGCAAATATAGTAAATGATTTATCTGTTTTTACAAAATTGCTAATTACATCTTTTCTGTCTTTTTCAATTGTTAAAACATCAAAAAGAGCTTCTAAATACGAATTGTTAAACAACAATGCTTCAGCTTGCTCTATCAATTCTGCTTTATTTTTTTCCAGTAATATTAATTTTTCTTCAATATCTTTTATGTTATCACTTGGTGTCCCTGCTAAATCAGTAAAATTAACTTTAGTCCATCCAAATTGTTTTAGTATGTCAAGTATTGTGTCTTCAGATTGTTCATAAAATACTATAAAATAAAATGCACTTTCATTATTGTCATCAATCTTTTTAAAATAATGTTCCGTTTCAGATTTAGATAAACTCTCTTCAAACTCCGAAATTGATTTTGAAGGTATAAACCCTATAAGACTTATCGTGTAATCAGTATCTCCGATTTCCTCTAAAGGTATGTCCAATTGTGACCACGGGCTTAACTGTACTAAAGTATTACTCAATTTAGTTTCCATATTTCTATTTTCTGCAAGTTTTTCGTTAATTGCTTTACACTGATTGTAAACTTCTTCAGCTTTGTTCAGATCTTGCAAATATTCTTTATGTTCTGACTCCGTTATAATTGCTTTAGGTGCAAACATTGATTTCTTTGTTTTATCATACTTTGATAAAAAATCTAAGGAATACTTAACTTGTGAAAGCAAACCTTCGAATCTGGTAGCATCCTCCCTAGCATCATCTTTAGGTATGTTTTTTAATTCTTCATCGTCAATATCTTCTATGCTAATAACATGGAGCCCACCAAAGGCTTGAAAACTCTTAACCAGACTTTCTTTCTCATCTTGGAGAGCTATTATGGTAGCTTTCTTCATATTAACTATCGCCATAAATATTCACTATCCTCTCCGTAACCATATTTACCGCCTCAGGAATTTTAGCTTGAGCATCAATTTTCAATTTTTCATTTTCCTTTTTGCTCTGCTCTAATTTACTGTCAGCTTCTTTTTGAGCCAAGTCAGCAGCTTCTTGAACCAAAGCCTTGCCTTCTTTTAACGATTTATCAATGGCGTCTTTGATTAATTTTTCTGCTTCATCTTCTGCTTTTTTTATTATTTCCTTCGCTTTGGCTTGAGCATCTTTGATTTTATCTTCTGCAACTTGCTCTGTACTTTTGATGTCTTTAATCATTTCAATCGACAAATATCTCACCACCTCTTTTCAATATTTATACTAAAAACGGAATCATTTTGAAATTTAAATTTTTGAACTTGCAAACTATTAGTATCATTCGTCAAAAAAACATAAAATCCTGCTAAAAAAATAACAAAGAATAAAATCATTATGCAATTGCTAAAATTTTTTCATCATTCAAATTATATCACTAATATTAAATAAAAAACAACTTCAAAAATAAATTTCCAGATACAGCCCTTAATTAGTTTTGCTAATATACGTATCTTCCGATTGATGAATAATACTCTTTTTGTAAAATTCACAGAACTCAGTTACTGTACAGTGTTCACATTTAGGTTGTCTTGCATTGCAAGTCCTTCTTCCATGCCAAATTAAAAGATGATGTGCTAAGGACCACATCTCCTTTGGTATATTTTTCATCAGTTGTTTTTCAACGTTCAAAACTTTATCACTCTTCGCTATTCCTATCCTATTTGACACTCTAAACACATGGGTATCCACAGCAATAGCGGGAACTCCAAAACCATTACTTAGAACTACATTAGCTGTTTTTCTTCCCACCCCCGGTAAAGAAATTAGCCCGTCGTAGGTACCCGGTACTTCACCATTATAATCCGTTAACAGCTTATTACATGTTAATAATATATTCTTGGCTTTGTTTCTATATAACCCGATTTCTTTAATATGTCCTTCAAGTTCCTCTTGGCTTAAGCTTAAGAAATCCGATGGGGTTTTATAATCTATAAACAATTTTTTCGTAATCCTATTAACCATTTTATCTGTAGATTGGGCACTTAAAATAGTCGATATCAATAACTCGAAAGTATTTGTATGCTCCAATTCGCATCTTGCATCCGGATACAATTCCTTCAGTCTTTCCAATATCATCAAAGTTTTTCTATTCTGGCATAACATAAAAATTTACTCCTGTCTTTATGAATATTTGTCTATTCACATATATCTATTTTAACAAATTTATTAATTATAGCAAAACCTAATTTAAAATCTTATAATTCTTTTTATTTATTGTTATAATTAATTAGAGGTGTGCTATTAATGAAAAATAATTATACGCTTGTTGCAGTAAATGCAAAATACATTCATTCAAATTTATCTTTGCAATACATTAGAAGTTATTGCCAGACAAAGAATATTAGTTTAAATTTTCTAGAACTAAATATTAATGATAATATAGATAAAATTATAAATGATATTTATTTAACAAAAAGCAACGTGTTTGCTTTTTCATGCTATATATGGAATATTGAAATAATATTAAAAATATGCAGCAGTTTAAAAAAAATTATACCTGACTCCATAATTATACTTGGCGGTCCCGAAGTATCATATGAATCTATAGAATTAATGAATTGCCACAAATTATATATAGATTACATAATTTATGGTGAAGGAGAAATAACCTTTTATGAGCTATTAAGATACTTAGAAGATGAAAAAACGGATATTAAATCCATTCAAGGACTGATTTATAAAAATAATGAAAGTATTTCCATGAACAAAAAAAGAAAAGAAATATCTGACTTGGATTCAATACCTTTTCCCTATAAAGATATATCAAATTATAAAAACAAAATAATATACTATGAAACCAGCAGAGGATGCCCATTTCAGTGCCAGTATTGTCTATCTTCCATAGAAAAAAGTGTAAGATACTTTTCCTTGGATAGGGTTTATAAAGATATTGATTATTTTATTGAAAATCAGGTGAAACAAGTAAAACTTGTTGATAGGACATTTAATAGTGATAAAAAAAGATGTTTGAGTATTTTAAATTATATTATCAGTAAAAACGGAAAAACAAATTTTCATTTTGAAATATCGCCAAAGCTAATTGATGAGGATTTCATTACCGTTATAAAAAAAGCGCCCGTAAACCTATTCCAATTTGAAATAGGAATACAATCCACAAACCCGGCAACATTGAGAGCAGTGAGAAGAAAAGAACTCTTTAAAGATACAAAAAGCAATATTAAATCAGTTTTAGACCTTGGATTATTCCATATTCATTTGGATTTAATTGCCGGCCTTCCTTGTGAAGATATATATAGCTTTGAAAATTCTTTTAATGATGCCTATTCTTTACAACCGGATATGCTTCAACTTGGATTTTTAAAATTACTAAAAGGCTCAGGTCTGAGAACAAATGCCGTTAAATATAAAATAGAATATAGAGATTATCCACCCTATGAAGTATTGTCAACAGATTGTCTATCTTTTGAAAATATGTTGCTATTAAAAAATGTTGAAAGTATGCTAAATACTTTTTATAATTCGGGAAGGTTTATAAAGAGTATTGCTTATATAGAAAAAAAGTACTTTAACAGCCCTTTCAAATTATATTTAGCATTAGCCGATTATTTTAATAAAAAAGGTTACTTAAGAAATGCATTAAAAAATGTTGATTTATACTCAATTCTTTATAATTTTGTATCTGATTCATACGGTATGACCCTAACATTTAATGAGTTGCTAAAGTATGATTATTTTGTAAGTTTCGGAATGCCTATACCAAGCTTTGTAAAACGATTTGAAAATTCCGGCATTAAAGCTTTAGTAAATTCCTTTTTAAAAAATGAAGAAAATATAAAAAAATATTTGCCTGAATTACAATCTATGGATATACGTAAAAAACTAAAAGCCATTCACTTTGAAACATTTTATATAGATGTCACTGGCGATTTAAAAGAAAAAGAAGTTGTTTTGTTTAAACTAAAGAATACAAAAAAAGAATGTAAAAATAAAATCATTTCTATTGATATAAATAAACTTAAGGAATAAAAGATGTTTTTGCAATTGAAATATAAATGGTGGGCGGTATTGGGATCGAACCAACGACCTCCTGCATGTCAAGCAGGCACTCTAACCGGGCTGAGCTAACCGCCCACTAATTATATTTATTATTATAACATTGAAAAGCAATTGTTTTCAAGAATAAAAAGCGGTGAACCGCTTTTTATTCTTTTTCTTCTTTACTCTCTTCGCTCTTTTCCTTATCACAAAATCCTTTTAATTTTTTTAAATCAAATTTTTCCACCAGTTCCGGTACCATATTTATTAGTTTCTCCATGCTTTGCTTTTGCTTTATCTGTAGTATTGTTGCATCTCCATTCTTGATAACCATAATTGCATCAGGAGTGATTTTTGCACCTACACCTATACCGGAGCCGATGCCACTGTCGCCTCCCTTTGGATCCACTCCCTTTCCCCCACCGCCGCCGCAGCCAAAAGCCACAGTAATAATAGGTACAAGAGTGACCTCTCCAATTACAATAGGATCCCCTATAACTGTCTCTGTTTTTAAAAATTTTTCAAGTTTTTCAAATGCGATATCTAAACTGCTGTCCAACGGTAACTTCCCTTCCATTTTAAAAACCCCTTTCATTTTATTTAATTATTATTACTCTATATTTAATTAAAAGTTTCTGATTTTTTGAAACTTATTAATTTTTTAATTATATGTTTATTTAGCAAAAATAATAAGGTCTCAATAAAAATCTTCCCAACACTGATAATACCGATTACTTCTCCATCTATAGCAAATACCTCCACATCAAAACAAGGCTCTATATCAATACTGTTTTGGAAAGGATAAACAAAACTATATATAAACCCCGACGATATACCTGTAACAAAAGGATCATCAAACCCATATTTAATATCAAAGTTAACTACTTCTGGTTTTAAAATTATCAGCACCTTTTTTATGTATTTCAATAATAATATAATTAATTCTTTATCTACCAGTTTTATATTTTCAAATTTAGTTTTTAAAGGACTCTTACTCTTTTTAACACCTTTCCCGCTTTCTTCAATCTCCTTTTGTTTCAATTCTGCTTTTTTACATCGTTTTGTTTTGAATCCTGAGGGAAGCTGTACGATTTTATTAAAAAAAATAATGTTTATATCCTTTATATTATCACTTTTAATATCTCCTTTAATACCGATAGCTTTTCCCCATTCAATTTTAAAAAAACAACTCCATTTACTAGATACCATTATCCGAATTTCATAAAAAAAAGGTATTAATAAAAATATTGCAATCGCAGCCAACAATGCTAACAAAAGTTTTAATAGAATTTTTAAAAAAATATATAAAAAAAGCAATATTATACTCTCCTCTTTATTTTGCTATTTTTAATGTATATAAACTACCTTAAAGGGATAAAATGTTATTGTCAATAGATAGGGAGATTTTTATGTTAATTGTTTTTATTAGAACCATCATACTCTTCGTATTAATAATCACTTTAATGAGAATAATGGGAAAAAGGCAGATAGGACAGCTCCAAGCCTCAGAGCTTGTGGTATCTTTAATTATAGCTGATTTAGCAGCTATTCCAATGGGCAATGTAGGGATACCGCTCCTTTCGGGAATTGTGCCTATACTTACTTTATTCATCGGTGAAGCAATTTTATCTTATATTTCCTTAAGAAGTCAAACTGCACGCAAAATACTATCCGGTAAACCCAGCATTATAATATCTAAAGGGAAAATTGTAGAAAAAGAACTTAATAAACAACGTTTTTCCATTGATGATTTAGTTGAACAACTAAGAATAAAAAATGTTTCCAATATTGAAGATGTTGAGTATGCAATACTTGAAACAGGGGGTAATCTGAGCATTATATTAAAAACAAATAAAATGCCTGTATTAAAAGAAGATTTAAATATTGATGCTAAATATGAAGGTTTGCCTATAACACTAATAATTGATGGAATTCTAATAAATGAAAATCTATCCGCTGCCGGATTAAATATAAATTGGATAAACAATGAATTAAAAATTAATAAGATATCTTCAGTAAAGGATATACTTTTTGCCTTTGTAACGAATGATAAAGTATTTAAGTACCAGCTAAAAGAAAGCCAAAAAGGGTGATA
This sequence comes from Bacillota bacterium, assembly GCA_023230985.1. GTDB lineage: Bacteria > Bacillota > Clostridia > Lutisporales > Lutisporaceae > JAAYKT01. The sequence goes on along the minus strand of JALNWH010000016.1, from coordinate 15,820 downwards.
AAATCATGAAACAATTAGTCTATTCCTTAATAATAGTTATTTTGATAATAGCAGTAGGAATACTTACAATAGAAATGTTAAAAAGGGAATCAGAAAGTCTGCACAATTTATTTACTGAAATAGAAAATAGCATTTATTTTGATGAATGGGAAAAGGCAAAACATATTGTAAAAGAAACACAAAACCAATGGGATAAATATAAAAAAATTTGGCCTATGCTTATAGATCATTTAGAAATAGACAACGTCACCGTTAGACTATCTGAATTGCAAGCCTATATTTTAAATCAAGATAAAACCGAATCATTATCTAAATTGGCAGCTTTAAAAGTTTTAATAAAACACATCCCAGAAAAAGAATCATTTATAATACAAAATATTTTGTAGTATTTATAGTTACTATTCATACTTTATCTATTTCGATAGGCAGCCTATTATATCTGATACGATTACTGTGTTTTGGGGCTAATAGCCTTTAGATTTGTCACGGATTTCGTCAAAACTCAATATATGTTTCTTTTTAAGAGCTGATATAAGCTCTTTCATATCTTCAGGTAAGGGTGATTCTATAGTTAAACTTTGTTTTTTAATAGGATGTAAAAACACCAATCTATATGCATGCAGTGCTTGTCTTTTGATTAACTGCGTTTTCACCCCATATAGTATATCTCCTATTACTGAATGCCCAATACTGTTCATATGTATTCTTATCTGATGGGTCCTCCCTGTTTCTATCTGTATATCCAGTAGCGATGAATTTGGAAATGCTTCGATTAAAGTATATTTTGTAATAGCATCTTTACCTTTATTAGTAATATATCTTTCCCCTCTTTCATCGGCATCCACACTTATAGGCTTATTTATAATACCATTTTTAACCCTTGGTATCCCGGATACGACAACCTGATATTTTTTAATAATAGTTTTTGAAGAATATCGCTCCAATAAACTGTGTGTTTGACCGTCTTTAGGAATCATCACTATTCCGGAAGTATTCATATCCAATCTATTATAAAATCTAACCGGCTCTTTTATATTGTTTTGATCAAAATAATACCTAATCCCATTGGCTAAAGAGCATCCATAAACTTTACTCGGAAGCATAGATATAAAAGGCGCTTTGTCAATTATCAGCAAATATTCATCTTCAAATAAAATAGACAATGGCATTTTTTGAGGGAAGATGTAATCGCTTTTCGCCTTTTGCTTTAAAAAGCAAATAATATCTCCATCTTTTATCTTTGAATCCCCATATGCTTTTTTATTATTAAGCAAAACTAAACCGTCCTTTAAAAGTCTCTTAGTTTTCCTGCCGGAAAAATTCATATTTTCTTTTAAGAATGCAATCATTGTCTTATTTAAACCATCAGGAACTTTTATTTGTTTATCCATAAATCTCCTTTCAGTTTTGTATTATTTGTTTTGCTTGTGGTAAGAAATATCCCAACCAGTGTAATAATAGGCATGATATAGCTTAAAAAAGCATAAGGCATAAAATCTAAAACAGAAACACCCATAAATATTGAAGGTGTTAATGCGGCAACACTCCATGGTATTATTGCGCTTACCATTACTCCGGAATCAGATATCAACAACGCAAAAACCTTATTGTCAATACCCATTTTCTTATACTTTTCTTTTAATACTCCTACCGGAACTATAACAGACATTAGTTGATTGCATAGAAAAACTGCTGAACTAATGCTGAATGCTATAGTAAATAGTTGTAATGACTTTGGTTCTTTTATTCCTCTTAAAAAAGGCTTTGCAATTGTTGTAATCATTTTCGTTCCTTCAAATATTCCGTTTAAAGCTGTGGCACAAATAAGAACTATAAGCATCGTTTTTAAAGATAACAATCCTCCCCCTGCCAAAACAGTATTATATTGTTTAGGTATTGAGGGCGCATAACCGAAAATTGAAGACTTAAATAACTCCGAAAAGGATATGTTTTGGTGAAAGATAGCAAATGAGCTACTAAAGGCAATTGCTATCATCAAGGCATATACAATGGGTACTTTAAAAATTGGAAAACAGATTAGAATTATTGGCGGAAGCATTAACCAAGGTGATATTTCAAAAACATCTATTATAAGCGATTTGTATTCTTGTGCCAAGTCCAAACCCGTACCTACGCCTTTTATCTGCAAACCAACAACAGCATAAAATATAGATGCTGAGATAATTCCAAATGACATTGTACGCCATAAGTATGTAAAATTGTTATTAACCTCCGTTTCTGTTAATGACGATACCACATTTAGCATACCTGATATAGGTGATGACCTATCACCAAAAAATGCACCGGATACGACAGCTCCGGCTATCGCTTTCGGTGGGAATCCCATAGAATGTCCTAAACCAACAAGGACTATTCCTACAGTGCTCACAGTACCTGAAGAAGTACCCATTAACAAGCCTACAATCGTAGAAATAATGAATGATGATAAAAGAAAAATATTTTTATTTATAATTCCAAAACTATAATATAATATAGCAGGAATAACCCCCCCTACCTTCCAAATACCGATTAGTATTCCAATCATTGAATAAATTAATATAATTTTAATATTTTTAAAAACACCTTTGTACATCATCTTAAAAATTTGATTGATTTTATAACCATTAATTATAGAAATAATAAAGGCTGTAACTATACCTATAATAAGACCTAAATAAACAGGTTTTTTAAAAAAAATTATATTAATAAGCAATGATGCACTCATAAAAATTAAAACTGCTAAGCATTGATAATATGGTATTTCTCTTTTCATAATAGTACACACCGTCATTTCAATTAATTATATATTTATAGCATATCCCTATACACAGATATCAGCTTAAATTAAATCTCCAATGTCCCCAAACAAATCATTAAGAATAACAGAATAATTTCTTGATATATTAGAATGCCAAGTACTGCCTTCTAAATATTTTAAAAACTCCACTGTATTTTTAAAATATAATCTATTGGCAATTAAAAACTGATATAGCAAATCATATTTTTTCTTAAAATGCAAGTTTACAATACTATCTCCATATTTGCTATCACCGACAATAGGATGTCCAATGCTCGCCAAATGCACCCTGATTTGATGAAATCTACCCGTTACTAATTTTACTTTTAGTAAAGAATATTTATCGTTATCAGCTAACTTTATGTATTTCGTATGAGATTTTTTACCTTCTGATTGATTTAAATATGCAAGTTTTTTTGATTTATCCTTACTTATATAGCTATCTATTTCGTCTTTATCATTAGTTTTACCTTTAACAACACATAGATAATACTTTATTAAACCTTTATTTCTAATCATTTCATTAACGCTTTTTAATGAATTATAGTTTTTGGCAGCTACTATTAAACCTGAGGTATTTCTATCTAAGCGATTGCATAATGCAGGAGTAAAAGTAACAGATTCCTCTATTCCCTCTGTTTTTTCCAAATAACCTAACACTCTTTGCACTAAGGTATCTTTATCTTTATTCGATTCCGAGTGACATAAAAGCCCCACGGGTTTGTCAATTATCATAATGTTCTTATCTTCATATACTATTTTAAGTTCTTTATAGCTTTTTTTAATATTTATTTCTGTAATAGAATCTTTTAAATACAAAGAAATCAAATCGTTATTTTGCAAAAAATAATTTTCTTTTACTTTTTTACCGTTTACTTTTATAGCACCTATCCTTATATACTTGTATATATTTTTTAATGATGTCTCTTTTAAAAGTTTGCGTACAAATCTATCTAAACGTTGTTCAGCTTCGTTTTCTGTTATTCTTATTTCTTTCATTTTTCCTCCGGTTTATAAATTCTTATCTCAATGATTAGATTGAGCTATCTAAAAAAGTTCACTTATTTTTTTACAATTACGCTTTATAACAAATCCTAAAACAAATAAAAACGCCATAAATATAAAGTAATAAATTAATATTTTTAAAGCAGAATATGCAAAAAACTTCTCAGGAAAAATATTAACAAGTCTATCTGACTTAGGATCAAGTAACCAAAGATCATTGTCAAAAAATACTTCATGGAAAATCGTAAAATACTTGTTAAAATCCATTAAAATTAAAAAAATCAATAGTAAAAAAGGCAATGTGCCAAGTATTGTTGAAAATATTAATACCTTGCCTATATCCGGTCTAAGGCTTTTAATAGTAGTTACAATTATAATTATAACAAGGAGTATGGCGATTAAAAAATATTTTAATCTATTTATTGTAATAAAAATATTTTTAACATCAATCATATGCAACTTATCTTTATTACTAAAAAACTCTACTTCATCATTTTGCACTACAGCTTTAAAATCTAAATTATCTCTATTGTCTTTTAAATAATCTAAAAGATTTGTTGTCGCTTTTATAAGCTCTTCCTTTTCTAAACCTATTTCCTCGGAAATATTAAATCTTAAATACAGTGTTTTATAGTGATTTAAATCATATACAATAAGATTTACACAACTAAATAGGGCTATCATAGGTATTACTACAATCAATACAATAAAAATAATTTTATCCCCATTCTTTATAAACATAGAATTTCTCCTGAAAAATTGATACTATATAGCACCGTTTACTACCATAAAGGCTCATCATCTGATAGCTTAAAATCAGCAAAATCAAATATTATTTCCTTTTGACCTAACCCTTAATATCCACTTATTTATTTCACCGGCAATTAAAGGTATCAGGCATAGTCCAATAATCACTATCCAGTCCCTATAAGATAGAGGACATGTTTTAAAAATCACTTGGAAAACAGGTATGTATATAACAATTATCAGCAATATAAATGATAATACCGTAGCCCATATTAGAGTTAGATTGCTAAAGATCCCCAGCTTAAGTACTGAGAATCTTTCGGATCTGCTGGAATGGGCTCTTATTAATTCTGCCAAAATGATGGTTGTAAAAGCAACAGTTCTGGAAATTATTAGATCCCCATTGTAAACTCGCAAAGCCCATATATAAGCTAATAATACTGATATTGTTATTGCAATGCTTTGTATAGTTATGCCTACAATCATAGTATTGTTCAAAATAGGTTCTTTCGTATTCCTTGGAGGAAGCTCCATTATATCAGGATCACCCTTTTCGACTCCCAAAGCCAGTGCCGGGAAGCTATCTGTCACCAGATTAAGCCATAGAAGTTGAATAGGTAACAAAGGTACAGGCAATTGAAATAATATGCTCAGAAAAACGATAAGAATCTCACCCACATTACATGACAACAAAAAGTAAACAAATTTTCTTATATTACTATAGATAATTCTACCTTCCTTTATCGCTGAAACAATTGTAGCAAAATTATCATCCATAAGTACTATATCAGCTGTTCCTTTTGCAACGTCCGTACCTGTTATGCCCATTGCAACACCTATATCTGATTTCTTTAAGGCCATTGCATCATTAACACCATCGCCTGTCATAGCAGTAATATGCCCATTCTTTCTCAAGGCGTTAACTATTCTTACCTTATGTTCCGGTGAAACTCTTGCATATACGCTTATATTCTCCACTACCTTTTGTAAATCCAAATCGCTGGTGTTATCAATTTCTGCCCCCGTTAATACTTCTTTTTCATCTTCCATTAAATCTAAATCCAATGCTATTGCAACTGCAGTATCTTTATAATCACCTGTAATCATTATAGGCTTTATACCCGCCTTCTTGCAAGTCATTATCGCTTCTTTTACCTCCTTTCTTGCAGGATCAATCATACCTATAATACCGATAAAAACCATGTCCTTCTCAATTTCTTCCGATTCAATTTTTTCAGGCAATGAATTGTATTCTTTATATGCAAAAGCCAAAACACGCAGAGCCTGTTTTGCATATACACTGTTTATATTATGAATTATGTTATTTTCTTCTTCTGTAAAATCTTCTATCTTTCCATTTTTAAATATTTTGCTGCATCTATCTATAATTATATCCGGAGCACCTTTCGTAAAAGAAATCACTTTATCTTCTAAAAAATTTTTATGAAAGGTTGTCATCATCTTTCTCTCAGAATCAAATGGAATCTCAGAGATCCTTGGATACTTCTTATTATATTCTGCTTGAACCATATCAGCTTTCACCGTTGCAACTACTAATGCCCCTTCTGTAGGGTCGCCGATTATTGAGTGATTTTGTTCATTTTTAGTCAAAATAGCATCATTACATAATAAGCCGGAACTTAGCAACAGCTCCAGTTCATCATTGTCAGCAACACTGATGATATCATCCATTATTCTAAACTCGCCTTTCGGGTTGTAGCCCTCGCCGGTAATAGAATAATCCCTATCATTTGCATATACTTTTACAGCCGTCATCTCATTTTGGGTAAGTGTACCTGTTTTATCAGAGCAAATTACATTAACACAACCCAATGTCTCCACAGCTAAAAGTCTTCTGACGATAGCATTTTTTTCTGCCATCTTCTTCATCCCAAGAGCAAGCACTATTGTCACTACAGCCGGCAGACCTTCCGGGATAGCAGCAACAGCCAAGCTTACGGCTATCATAAACATCTCCAATATACCTTGACCGCGATAAACACCTATTCCAAACACTGCAGCACAAATGAGCAGGCAAATGATACCCAGCCACTTTCCCAGTTCATCCAACTTGTTTTGCAATGGTGTTTTTTCCGAATCTATACCCCGTATAGCTTCTGCAATTTTCCCTATTTCTGTTTTAATTCCGGTATCGGTTACGATGCCTTTTCCTCTTCCATATGTAACAATAGTGCTCATAAATGCAATATTTTGTCTGTCCCCGATTGGTACATCTTTATCATAAACAACTTTCGCATTTTTTTCCGAAGGAATTGATTCTCCCGTAAGTGATGCTTCTTCAATCTTAAGATTAAAAGTCTCAATTAATCGTATATCTGCAGGAACTATATCACCTGCCTCTATACTTATAATATCCCCTGGTACAAGTTCCTTCGCTTCTGCTATTGTTAATATACCGTTTCGTAAAACTCTGGCATGGGGTGAAGACATTTCTTTTAAGGCTTCCAGGGCTTTTTCCGCTTTACTTTCTTGCACAACACCTAAAACACCGTTTATTATCACGATAGCAATAATTACAATGGCATCAATAATTTCTCCTGCAAAAGCAGAAATCAGGCTGGCTCCAATAAGGATAATTATAAGAAAATCCTTTAACTGATTGATAATCTTTTTTATTAATGCATCCTTTTCCTTTTCCTTTATTTCGTTAAATCCGTATTTGTTCCTTCTTAGCTTTAACTCTTCTTCATCTAAACCTTCATCTAGGTCAACTGATAATTCCGAAGCTATTGCCTCTATACTTTTTTTAAACCATTCCACTATAAATTTCACTCCAATCACAGATTCTTAAATTAATTCTAACCCCTATTTATACTTCCCGATGCTTAAAATAATCCTTATATAGTTTTTCCCAATATTTAGATTTGTATTTTAAGAATAATTATTGTTCAAATAAGTTGATAAAAAGATTATTCATTGCAAGCCTCTTGAAATTATATCGTGTTTCTAATATCGCAAATTATCATAAAGATATCACCGCTATTGAATTTGATTCCTTCTAAAAAATAGAGACTTTTAATATGTTAAACATATTAAAAGTCTCGCACATCCATAGGACCTATGCCACCAGAAAAAACTATAGTTTTTTCGAGATTGTTGGCGGCAAAGCAAAAGTGCTACTCCCTCTTATATTCTATATTACATTTCTTTTTTTACATTATAAACTAAAAAGTACAAATATGTCAATGGAACTTACTGAATCACAGTTAAAATAATAACACTTCGTATGCTTTATTTAAAAGAAAGCTATACTTTCCTTTATGCTTCTTTAACTTTTTTACCTCTAAATTTTTGCATTAGGAAAATACCGACCAAAACAACCAACCCAAATGCATCCGTCATTAATCCCGGCTTTAACAATAAGAAAGCGGAAGTTGCCAACAAAGCTCTCTCATAAATCTTAGTTGGTGCAATCAAATATCCTTCAACGGCAGCTGCTAGGCAAATGATTCCCAGCATTGCAGATAGCATTATAGGTATAGCAGTATAAACCGGTAAAAAACTAACTATAGAACCGGATATTTCTTTTACCATTATTAAAGTAGGATCCATCGCAAAAATATACGGTACGATAAAACCGGCTAAAGCCAGCTTTACAGCTTGAAACCCGGTCTTCATAGAATTGGCTCCGGCGATACCCGCCCCGGCATATGCAGCTAAAGCAACCGGTGGTGTAATATCTGCTACAACGCCAAAGTATAAAATAAACAAATGAGCAGCCATTAAATTAACTTCCAGCTTTAATAAGGCCGGTACAGCCATTGTTGCCAGGACAATATACTTAGCAGTAGTAGGCAAGCCCATTCCTAAGATTATAGACGCTATCATGGTGAAAAATAAAGTTAAAAGGAGTTTCCCTTGGGCTAAAGTTACTATGATTTCAGCAATACGTAATCCTAATCCGGTTAATGTAACAACACCGACTATCATTCCGGCACATGCACAAGCACATGCTACACCTACTGCACCTTTGGCACCCGATTCAAAAGCACCTGCAAGTTCTTTAAATCCAAAGGACTTATCCTTTTTAACCAGTGAAGCAATTACCGCTATGCCAATGGAAACAACTATAGCACGGAATGCTGAATTCAATGGAGTATAACCTCTTAATAAAAAGTATATAATTATCAAAAGCGGAATTAGCAAATACCCATTTTTAATAAGTAATTTACCAGCTTTAGGCAATTTATCTTTCGGTAATCCTTTTAACCCCAGCTTACATGCTTCAAAGTGCACCATTATTCCAACAGCAAAATAATATAATAATGCGGGTATAGCTGCTGCAATGATTATCTTTACATATGGTATACCGGTAAATTCCGCCATAATAAATGCTGCCGCACCCATTACCGGCGGCATAATTTGTCCCCCTGTAGAAGCAGCTGCTTCTACAGCACCGGCAAAATAAGGTTTATAACCTGTTTTTTTCATTAACGGTATAGTAAATGCTCCCGTTGTGACTGTATTAGCAACAGAGCTTCCGGAGATAGAACCCATAAATCCGCTTGCTACTACTGCAGTCATTGCAGGGCCGCTTCGTGTATGCCCTGTCATTGCAAAAGCAAGATCAATGAAAAATTTTCCTACGCCGGTTTTATCTAACACAGCCCCAAATAATATAAACATAAAAACGAATGTAGCCGAAACACCTAAAGGTATTCCCAGTATTCCTTCAAGTCCCAGATACATATGAGATATAATTCTCTCAATACTGTAGCCCCTATGTGCCAACAGACCGGGTAAGTGGGGTCCAAAATATGCATAACTCAAAAACACAATTGCAACAATAGGCAATTCAGGTCCTACAACTCTTCTGGTTATCTCAAGAGTTATCAATATGGCGAGGCCGCCGAATAATAAATCTACTGTGTTGGCATGACCTGCTTTTAAAGCAATCTCTTCATTAAACATAAATAAATATCCAAAAACAAAGACAACTAGTATAATGAATACAAAATCTAATATAGTCGTTCTATCCTTTGGGGATTTCTCCCTAGCGGGATATAGTAAAAACCCTAAAGTAAAAGCAAATATTATATGCAATGCACGCTGTTTTGCCGATAAAAGGGTACCGAATCCTGCGGTAACAAACTGAAATATAGACATTCCTATAGCTACAAGCATCGTAAATGTACCAATAATCCCCTTAAGCTTCCTTAGTTTACCTGTTTCTTTATCATATTGGTCCATAAGCTGATCGACGTCCATTGCCACATCAGATTCAGTTATTAATATTTCATCTTTCATTAAAACACTCCCTTACAATGTACGCTAATAATGAGACCTTTTTGATTTTAAATACTATTCCTGTCCTAGGTTTACTAAAGCTAAGGAATTTATAACTCTTACCTTTATATATTAATTCATGATTTGCTCTAACTGCGCCGGTTCTATAAATTAGATTGTCTATTACTTCATTTATATTATAAATTAAAAAACCTTTGTCTTTAAATTCAAATGTGTAAGGAGTAGTGGCAGGAAGTCCGGCCCCATAAGATTCGAAATAAGTTTCAGTTAAAATAATTTTATTATCTTTTATTAAATAAGATTCAGTTACGGGACATAATTCTACTGAATGAGTATAAGCTATTGTAAATTTATCACCGTCTTTTATCAACCAAGATTTCAAATACTCATCGGTAAAAAAATCCTTAGCTACCAAAGCCGGAGTTTTGAATAAGCATAAAAAAACCGAAACCAGGACTATTATAAAAATTATGACATAAACATTTTTGGGAAGGGCACCGGTGCCCTTCCCATTTTTATTTCTAGCTAATGCCTTTCTCGTCATAATATTTCTTTGCACCTGGATGTAATTCTATAGGCATACCATCTAAAGCAGTTTCCAATTGAATATCATTGCCTCTGGCGTGTGTATCAACGATAACCTGCCTTTGTTCAAAAATACTCTTAGTAAGATTGTAAACCAAATCCTCATCCAAGTCTTCCGGGACAACAAGCATTGCCATAACAGCAGCAGCAACTACATCATCATCATTTCCTTTATAGTTTCCGCCTTCAATTACTACCTCTGTGTAGAAAGGATATTTTGCAGCTAAGGAAGCTATTTTTTCACTTTCTACCGGTACAATAACTATATCAGCTGTTTGGGTAACTTCTGTAACAGCAGCAGTTGGAAGTGCAGCTGTTACGAATGCGGCATCCACTTGCTTGTCTTTCAATTGATCGGCTGCCTCATTAAATGATAAGTAATCAGCTTTTCCTAAATCAGCATATACTATTCCATGCTCTTCCAGTATTTGTCTGGCATTTACTTCTGTACCGGATCCGGGTGCACCAACAGCAACCTTCTTTCCTTTTAAATCACTGACAGATTTAATTCCGGATTCTTTTGTTGCTATTATTTGAATAACCTCCGGATACAGCATAGCCATACCCCTGATGTTTGTAATCTTATCCTTGCCTTCAAAGGTCTCTGTTCCTGTATAAGCATAGTAAGTAACGTCATTTTGAACAAAAGCTATTTCAGTCTCAGCCTGTTCAACCAAACCGATGTTCTCAACTGAAGCACCTGTTGATTGAGCGTTTGCGGTAACTCCGGGTATATTCTCATTGAATATCTTAGCCATGGCTCCGCCTAGTGGATAATAAGCACCTCCGGTTCCTCCTGTTGCTATAGAAATAAATACTTTTTCTACTTGTGCCTCTTCTTCTCCGTTACCGTTTTCTTCTTCTACTTCCGGAGCTTTTTGGGGACTGCAACCAATTACTAGTGCCGCCAACAAGAAAACTACCATAAGAATAGACAACGTTCTCTTTAACATTACAATTCCTCCTTCTCATTTTTAAATATGTTTAAAAGACTTACGTGTTAAAACCGCTTAAAACAATATTTATTAAATTATACAATAAAAAAATGTAATAATCTAGTGTTATTGAAGATTTTTATTAAAAACATTTCTAACTTTTACCTTAAAATAATACTATTCAACATTATATAATGTCGTCTAAATATGTATATTGCTATTTATGAGCCTCACTAAATAGCAACTCCTTATAGTTTTATCTCGTTTAATTCTAATAGGTTTGTTAATCCTAATTTTTCTTTAACCTTTATGTATATTTTCTTTTCGCCTGATGTAAAAATATTTAACGAACCACTGCCTTTTTTATTTAATAGATTATTCTTTGTTAAATACTCCTTAACTGCTAAGGCCTGTTGATATCCCGGATCTATATAGTTCATATCAGGGGCAATTTCAAAGAATAAATCCTGTACAATCGGATAATGAGTACATACCAAAGCAATATTATGAATGTTTTCTTCAGATAATGTGCTTTCTAAATAAACTTCTATAGTATCCTTTACCTTTTTGGATGAAAAATCCCCTGAATCAATCATAGCAGCGAGAGTCCTGCTGCTATTCGAAATTATTCTTATATCTTTATTGTCTTTTTTTAAAAGTTTTTGATATATACCGGATTTAATTGTAAATTCAGTTCCAAGTAATGCAATATCATTTATTTTAAGTTCTTTTATATATTTTACAGTAGGAGTTATTATATCAATTATGGGAAATTTAAATTTTTCTTTATAATTTTTAATTACAGTTGAAATAGTATTACATGCTATAACGATCAGCTTTAAATCACTTTTCTCCATAAATTCTAATATTCTCATGGTCAGGTTCAGTATTTCTTCTTCATCCTTATTACCATAAGGATTATTCTTGCTATCACCAAAATATAGAATGTTTTCATTATGCAATAGCTTTTGTAAACTTGAAACAACCGATAAACCGCCAACTCCCGTGTCTAAAACACCTATTTGTCTTTCCATTATTATACCCCCATTACTTTTAAATAGAATCTTTAATAATATAGCAAAACAAAAAGTTGTCTAATTTTTAGTTGTTCATTTAAGTCAATTATCTTTATTAAAACCTCCATAATAGTAGTATTAAGGGAATACCACATACAATAGCAATAATACATAAAGGTAATCCCAACCTCCAATAATCAGTAAATTTGTATCCACCGGGACCCATCACAAGCATATTTGATTGATGTCCTATAGGAGTTAAAAAAGCTGAAGATGCAGCTATGCACACTCCCATTAAAAAAGGATCAGGTGAAAATCCCAAAGAACTTGCCAAACTCAAAGCCACAGGGCCCATAAGTATAGCAGTTGCTGTGCTGCTTATTAAATTCGTAATAATCATAGTAATTAACATTAGTATAACTATCATCCAGGCAGGCGAAAACATAAAGGATAATTTGGTTAATAAGCCTGCAATAGTATCTGCCGCACCACTTTTCTGCAATGCACTCCCTAGGGGCAGTAATGTACCTAATAGTAAAATCGTCGGCCATTCAATAGCTTCATAAAATTCCCTTGGAGTAATCATTTTCAAGGTAACCAATAGAATGGCAACTGCGGAAAAAGCTATTTGTACAGGTATAAAACCAATTGTAGTAAATACTATGCCTATAAAAAATAAGCCTAAAGGCAAAAACTGACTGGTTCCTTTTTTATCAACATTTATTTTCACGCTGCGTTCAGCTAAAGGTAAACAGCTTAATTTATTATATATATCTTGTAAAATGCTTACAGGTGCTTGCAATAATAAAATATCCCCGGCCTTAAAACGAAATCTTTTTAGTCTGCCAATGGAAAGTTCCCCTTTTCTTGATACTGCAACAAGATTAACATTGTATCTATTTCTCAATTTAACTTCTAGTGCCGTCCTGCCAATTAACAATGAATCATCCCTTAATACGACTTCTACCAATGAGAATTCATCTGGCTTCAAATTTGGCATGGATTCTAAAAAATCCAGTTTTGCTCCTTTAAGGGATAAACCTGTTCTGTTAATCAATTCTTTTAATTCTAGACTATCTGTTTTTATAATTAAAACATCACCGGGAAACAGCCTCTCATTAGGTTTCGGTATTATAATCTTATATTTGTTTCTATTAATGCTTAGGACCCCTACTTCCACCTTAAATATTTCATAAAAATCTCTAATCCTTTTTCCAGCCATTTTAGATGTCTCAGTAACAACTACCTCTGACAAGTACTCGCCTATATTAAATAATTCATCTTCCCTTTGGCTTTTCCTTTCGGGGATAAACTTTATTCCCAATAACACTGTAAAACCAATACCAATTATAACAACCGTGATACCTACAGGTGAAAAATCAAAAAAATTAAAAGACTGTCCACTAAATTGCACCCTGTAGTTTGAAATAATCAGATTGGGGGGTGTGCCGATTATCGTAACCATTCCGCCTAACAATGATGCAAAAGCAACAGGCATCAAAAACTTTGATGGAGATGTTTTGCTGTCCTTTGCTATTCTTAAAGCGACAGGTAATATCAATGCTAATGCACCGACATTGTTCATAAATGCTGATAAAAAAGCTGTTATATACATTAATCCCGCTATTTTAAAATGTAAGCTTGGTGATTTCCCATTCAACAATATAACTAACCGCTCGACAATCCCTGATTTTATAAGGGCTGCGCTAATCACAAATACGGAAGCAACCGTTATAACAGCGGGATGACCAAATCCCGAAAATGTCTCTTCCGGGCTTATAACTCCAGTAATAGTCAAAAACAATAAACTCATTATTGAAACATATTCATATCTTATACGCCCATCAATGAATAAAACTAATGTTGATATAATAACTGCAAATACTATTACCTGATGTACCATTTTTCTCCCCCTATGTGTTAGCATCTAAGTCTTAGAATCCTTCCGTTTTTTCTTCTTTCTCCATTATTTTTGATTTTTGAACTATTAATACACCTACCAGTATTAAAACGGCAGAAACGATCATTTTAAATGATATCGGTTCATGTAGAACAAACCAACCTAAAAACATTGCTACAACCGGATTCACATAAGCATATGTACCTGCTTTTGAAATAGGCCATACATTTATAAGATAGATATAAGAACTATAACCAATTAATGAACCAATTAGTATAAGATATAACATAGCGCCAAAACCTGAGGGATTATACTTAAATTTGGAAGCTTCTCCTAATATCAAACCAATTATAGCCTGAGCAGAACCCGCAACAAACATCTGCACACCAATCTGAGTCACAATTGAACCTGTGAAAACCGTTCTATTAGAATACACTGAACCTATAGCCCAAGATAAACAACCAAGAATTATTAATATCATACCTATCATATCCATATCGAGTCCATTGCCACCACTAAGTGATAAAATTCCCACACCAACAAAACCAACAATCATACCAACCCAACCGGATATACTGATACGACTACCCCCGGGTACAAATTGTTCCAATAACGCAATAAATATCGGCAATAATGCCAAAATTAATGCTGCTGTGCTAGAATTAATTCTCATTTCTGCTATAACAACTAAGCTATTACAACCCGTTAGCAAAAAAAATCCTACAATAGATATTTTCCAGTATTCTTTTAAGCTTTTTGGAAATTCTAATTTTTTAATATATGAATATAATAGTATTATAGCGCCTGCAATGATATACCTGATACCCGCAAATAGAAAAGGAGGCATGCTTTGAACTCCTATTTTTATAGCTAAATATGTCGAACCCCATATGATACAAACCGATATATAAGCTAATAAACCATAATCTTTCTTTTCCATAATTACTCCTTCCTACTTTTCCCTATCCAATAAATGAGTTTTGCTTAAGAATTCATAATCTTCTATGTTTGTTATATGTGTCGCATCGCCATGTAGTATTATATCGCTTTTCCCATCCTTTATTTCTATTATATTTAAACAAGTATCATATAAAAAAGGAGGATCCCATAACTTTGCAAAATCTCTACTCTCAAAATGAGCCATTATTGTTTTAAGTGTAATTGCATGAGTTACCAACAATATATTTATGTTTTTATCAAAATACTTTTTAACAATATTGTTTATCGTAACTAAAGCCCTTTTTTGTACATCATAATAAGTTTCTGAACCTTTCCTTTTATATAAATGGGGACTAAACCAAAAGGCCGAATACTCCTTTGGGTATTCGGCCTCAACTTCCTTAACTAACCTTCCTTGCCATGAACCCAAGTTTATTTCTCTAAGATTTTTATCAGGAATTATTCTATTGATTTCAAAGCCGCTAACAATTTGTGCTGTCGTTAGTGCCCTTCCGGCAGGGCTTGAATACACTTCATAAAAACTTGTGTCCTTCAACCTCTCCTTCAAAGCCAAAGCATTGGATTCACCTTTTTCGCTAAGAGGTGAATCGTTCCAACCTTGAAATCT
>JALNWH010000015.1 GCA_023230985.1 Bacillota bacterium | reverse complement strand
GTTTTTTCAATTAGTGACAGAAAGGTTAAATTCAGAATATTTGGAATTCTACGTAATAAATATTGGATATATATATTTATGTATAAAGTTTACTCGTTAAAGCTGTCTAGGGTTTTAAACAGTTGACAGAATTTTATATAAATGATAATATTAATAAGTCAAGAAAAATTTTTAAGTAGAAGTTCCACTTCTCACCTTGCAGCTATAGCTAGAAAGGTTTCTATAGTCCATATACTTTGTGAATTTTTATGGGCAGGTGGAGAGAGTGTCTACCTGCTCAATTTATTTTGGAGGTGATTAATTATAAGTAACAGTAGGGATGTTCAGATTAATGAAGAGATTAGAGATAAAGAGATTAGAGTGGTTGATTCTGACGGTAAACAACTTGGTATTATGTCATCCAAGCAAGCCTTTGAAATGGCATCAGAAAGAATGTTGGATTTAGTTAAAATAGCACCACTTGCTAAACCACCGGTGTGTAAGATAATGGATTATGGAAAGTTTGTTTTTGAGCAAAGCAAAAGAGATAAAGAAGCTAAGAAAAACCAAAAAGTTATAAGTGTTAAAGAAATTAGGTTTTCTCCAAAGATTGAAGCTCATGATCTTAATATTAAAGCTAAAAATGCTCAAAAGTTTTTGACTGATGGTAATAAAGTTAAAGTTACAATAAGATTTAGAGGAAGAGAAGTCGACCATGTAGCCTTTGGTCAAAAAGCTTTAGAACGTTTTTTTGAAATAGTAAAGGACTATGCTTCTATTGAAAAATCTGCAAAGCTAGAAGGTAGAAACATGTCGATGGTTTTATCACCTAAACAACAATAGTATAAGGAGGACACTAAAATGCCAAAACAAAAAACACATAGATCTTCTGCAAAGCGATTTAGTCTTACTAAATCAGGCAAAATAAAGAGAGCTAAAGCTTTTAAAAAACATATATTAACAAAAAAGACTGCTAAGAGAAAGAGAAGACTTAGAAAAGGAACTTATGTCAGCCCGGCAGAAGCAAAGAATATTAAAAAGCTTATCCCATATAAATAAATGCATAAGGAGGTAGCATTAAAATGGCAAGAGTAAAAAGAGCAGTTCATTCTCATAAAAAACGCAGAAAAATTTTAAAATTGGCTAAAGGTTATTTTGGTGCCAGAAGTAAAAAATATACAATTGCAAATGAATCCGTGCTAAGAGCATTAAGGAATTCATATATTGGTCGAAAACAAAGAAAAAGAGATTTCAGAAAACTATGGATAACCAGAATAAATGCTGCGGCAAGAAATAATGGAATTTCATATAGCAGATTTATAAACGGATTAAAATCCTCAGGTATGGATATAAATAGAAAAATGCTCGCAGATTTAGCTGTTAATGATGAAATAGCCTTTGCTAAACTTGTTAACATAGCCAAAGAAAGTTTAAATGCTTAAAAGACCGTAAGGTCTTTTTCTGCATCTACCGATTTTAAATTTTTTTGATTGGTACGACTTATTTTTGACATAGTGATAAAAAGAAACAATGGTGATAGAATGCCAAGTATTATTTATAGCAAGAAAAACAAGCATATTAAATTTGCCAGATCTTTAATGAGAAAAAAACATAGAGATTTAACAAATCATTTTTTAATCGAAGGGAAAAAGATTATCGAAGAAGCAATATCTTTTGCTGCAAATTTAAAAATGATTTTTATATCATCTGAGAATATAAATAATCATGAAATAATTAGTATTTTAAACCTTTGCAAAGATAGAGAAATACCAATATATCAAATAGATGAGTGGATTTTTAAAGAACTTTCAGAAACTGAATCAAGCCAAGGAATAGTGGGTATTATAGAAAAAGCAAAGTATGATTTTAATAGTATTCTAAATAAAGACATATTGAAATTGATTGTTTTAGAGGAAATACAAGATCCGGGCAATTTAGGAACTATCATAAGAACTGCTGACGCATGTAATTATAATTGTGTTGCACTTTCAAAAGGCTGTGTTGATTTATATAATAGTAAAACTATACGGGCTACTATGGGTTCGTTATTTCACTTACCTATTATTATAAACGTAGATATAACAGATTCATTAAATTTGCTAAAAAGTAAGGACGTATTAACCATTGGCTCCAGTGTCACTAACGGTGTAGCAAGCTATAATATAGGCTTTAAGGAGAAATTTGCCTTAGTAATTGGAAATGAATCCACAGGTTTGTCAGAACAGGCTTTAGATTTAGTTGATAAAAAGGTTAATATACCAATGCCCGGCCATGCTGAATCTTTAAATGCTTCTATTGCGGCGGCAATACTTATGTATGAAAGCATAAGAGGCAATTAGGATATAAGCAGAGAAATGCAACTAAAATAATAGCAAAATAGTTTGAAAATCTTGTAATGTGATAATTCCTATGCTATAATCCATTATTATATAGTGTATATTAATAAATCAATGAAAGAGAGAGTAAACTAATAATATCTTAAGAGACGTAACGTCATGGGCTGGAAACGTTACCAGATTAGATTAGTTGAAGTTCACTCAGGAGATTTGGAGTTGAATAGAGTAGGCTCCAACGGGTTAACCGTTAAAAAAAAGAGGCTTTAATAGGCAATTAGGGTGGTACCGCGGAAACTTTCGTCCCTTTATTTTGGGATTGAAGGTTTTTTTATTAATAATTGTTTATACAAACCTTATTAAAAGTAAATTTTTAAAATATTCTAGAAGAAAGGAGTCTATATATGAAGGATAATTTGGAAAGAATAAAAGAAGAATCTTCGGATGCAATTAAAAAAGTACAAACACTTAAACAATTAGATGACATAAGGGTTAGGTACTTAGGCAAAAAGGGAGAACTAACACTATTATTAAGAGAAATGGGAAAGCTTAATCCCACAGAAAGGCCTATAATTGGCCAGATGGCGAATGACATAAGGAATGGTATTAATAAAAGAATAGAAGAAGCAACCATTAATCTTAAGAAAAAAGATCTGGAATTGCGACTTCAGCATGAATCTATAGATGTGACTATACCGGGAAAAAGAAAAAAAATTGGTAATAAACATCCGTTAACAAAAGTCTTGGATGAAGTAATTCAAATATTTATAGGTATGGGCTTTTCGGTTGCGGAGGGCCCTGAAATAGAAACCGTATATTATAATTTTGATGCTCTTAATCATAGTGAAACTCATCCTGCCAGAGATATGCAAGACACCTTTTATATTACAGAAGATATTTTGCTTAGATCTTCAACATCGCCAAATCAAGTTAGGATAATGGAAAAACAAGGACCTCCGATTAGAGTAATTGTTCCGGGAAAAGTTTTCAGATCAGATCAAATTGATGCTACTCATTCGCCAATGTTTCATCAAATAGAAGGTTTAGTGGTAGATAAGGGTATTACTATGGCAAACCTTAAAGGAACACTAGAGGTTTTTGCAAAAATGTTTTATGGAGAAAAAACTAAAACAAAATTTAGACCTCACAACTTTCCGTTTACTGAGCCTAGTGCGGAAATGGACTGCACATGTTCTTCATGTAATGGGAGTGGCTGTCACATATGTAAAGATACAGGTTGGATTGAAATTTTAGGTTCCGGGATGGTTCACCCAAATGTACTTGCAAATTGCGGTATTGATCCGGAGATATATTCAGGATTTGCTTTTGGAATGGGATTAGATAGGATTGCTTTGCTGAAGTATGATATTTCTGATCTTAGGCTTATGTTCGAAAATGATAAAAGATTTCTAATGCAGTTTTAAAAGGAGGGAAAGTAATGCTTGTTCCGATAAAATGGTTAATGGACTATGTTGATATAGATTTGGAAATAAATGATTTTGTTGATTTTATGATTATGTCCGGATCCAATGTAGAATCTGTAAAAGAAACGGGAAAAAATATTGATAAAGTTGTTGTTGGAAAAATCATAGAAATAAAAGACCATCCCAATGCTGAAAAGTTAATAATAACAAATGTGGATGTTGGTAGCGAGATTGTGCAAATTGTCACAGGCGCAACAAATATCAAAGAAGGGGATTATGTACCCGTTGCATTGCATGGTTCAACTTTGCCTGATGGCACCAGAATAAAAAAAGGCAATCTAAGGGGTGTAGAATCAAAAGGTATGCTTTGTTCTCCTGATGAGCTTGAATTGGAAGCAGAGAATTTACCTGAGGGGACTGATATGACCGATGGTATTCATATATTCGAAAAAGAATACCCTTTGGGAGAAGATATAAAAAAGGTATTGGGCTTAGATGATAAAATTATTGAGTTTGAAATCACAAATAATAGACCTGATTGCCTAAGCATTTTAGGAATTGCCAGAGAAGCGGCTGCGACTCTTAAAAAAGATTTAAAGTATCCGCAAATAGATTCTCCAAGTGAGTCAAAAGAAGTTGATAATTATATATCTATAGATGTAAGGAATATTGATTTATGCCCACGACTTGCTGTACGAGTTATAAAAAATATTACTATAAAAAGCTCACCGATGTGGATGCAAGAAAGATTAATCAAATCAGGTGTAAGACCTATTAATAACATTGTAGATATAACTAATTATGTTATGTTGGAATTGGGGCAACCGATGCATGCTTATGATTTAAAAAAGTTGAATAAAAGAAAAATAATTGTTAGGAATGCAAATAAAAATGAAAAAATAACCACTTTAGACGAAAAAGACAGAGTGTTAGATGAATCCGTTTTGGTTATAGCAGATGAGGAAAGGGCTATCGGGGTTGCAGGAATCATGGGTGGTTTTGATAGTGAAATAGAAAATGACACTAGGGAAGTAGCAATAGAATGTGCAAACTTCAACCCGGTTAGTATTAGAAAGTCGTCTAAATTACTAGGACTTAGGACAGAAGCATCTTCAAGATTTGAAAAAGGTTTGGATATGGAACTTGCTTCATTTGCTTTAAATAGAGCATGTTACCTTATAGAAAAGCTTGGAGCCGGAGAAGTTGTAGATGGTATTATTGATTTTTATCCTAATAAAAAGAACAAAAGAGTTATTAAGTTTGATACTGACAGAGTTAAATGGCTCCTTGGCATAGATGTGAAAATAAGCGAAGTAAAAAGAATGCTTAAATCTTTAGAATTTGAAGTGACAGGAAATAAAATGCTTGATATTATTGTTCCTACATTTAGAGATGATATTATGATGGAGGCGGACATAAATGAAGAGATAGCACGTTTATACGGTTATGATAATATTCCTTCAAAACTAATGGATACAACTTTTACCCAGGGGCTAGTTAGTGATAAGCAAAAGATTGTGGATATTGCAAAAAACTGTTTAACTGCTCAAGGGTTATTTGAGGTTCTTACTTATTCGTTTGTCAGCCCTTCGAGTTTTAATAAGATTAAGCTCAATAAAGATAACTCCTCGAGAAATGCAATAAAACTTATTAATCCTATAGGTGAGGATCAAAGTATTATGAGAACAACAATCATAGCTAACATGTTGGAGTTAATCAGTAGAAATTATAACCGAAAAGTTGATGATGGTTGTTTTTTTGAAATATCAAAAGTGTATTTGGCAAAATCTTTGCCACTTAATGAATTGCCCGAGGAAAAAGATGTTTTGACTATTGGCATGTATGGTGGTGGATATGACTTTTATGATTTAAAGGGAATAATAGAAAACCTTTTGTCTGCTTTAAATATAGAAAATTATAAAGTTGTTGCGGACAATCATGAAACGTTTCATCCGGGAAAAGTTGCAAAATTGCTAATCAATAATAAGACAATCGGTGTTTTTGGTGAAGTTCATCCCATAGTAATAGATAATTTTGATATTCCATTAAGTGTATTTGTTGGAGAATTTGATTTTGATGAATTAGTTTTACAAACCGATTTAGATAGGAAATACAAACCATTACCTAAATTTCCTTCAATCGAGAGAGATATTGCAATTGTTGTTTCAGATGAAATTTCTGCTGGTCAGATAGATGAAATCATAAGGACTAAGGGAGCAAAATTAGTAGAAAAAGTGGAACTGTTTGATGTTTATAAAGGTTCTCAAATTGAAGAAGGATATAAAAGTTTAGCATATAAAATTGTATATCGTTCCAGTGAAAAAACTTTGACAGAAAAGGACATAACGAAAGCTCATAACAAAATTTTAAATTCATTGGCAAATCAAGTAGGCGCAATTTTAAGACAATAGTATACAATTAACCTTTGTTTTTAAAAAGATAAAGTTATCCATTCAAGATTATAATGGCAAAATAGATTAATTAATTTGAATTAGGATTATATCAAAATTGACTTTAGGATTGATGAATAGCTTTATCTTTTTACGTTTTTTGATATAATTTAAGCAACAAATCAAGTACTTGAAGGAAAAATAAAATTTATAAAGAATATATACTTAAACCTTATTTACTCTTAAAGGAGTTGAAATGATGACTATTAGAAAAAGGGTACAAGTGAAAATATTTGATAATGAATATACTATTTTAGGAGAATCTCCCGAGGAATATATAAGAAATTTGGCGGATAATGTTGATAAACTGATGAAAGAAATAAGCAGCAAGAATAATAGATATAATTCAACTATGATAGCTGTTCTAACCGCTTTAAATCTAGCTGATGAATTGCATAAAAGCTCAAAGAATTATGAATTATTAAAAGAAGAACATGAAAAGATGAAAGAAGAATATAAAATTCCTATAGAACAGCTAAATAATGCAAATCAAGATCTGGAGGCATTAAAAGAACATTATAAAGTTACCCAAGAAGAATTTTCAAAAACCCAGATAGAAGTGAGTAAGTTAAATAGAGAAACTAATTTATATAAAGAAGAGATAAAAGATTTAAAATGTGAGTTAGATGTATCAAAAAATACAATTAAAGAGCTTCAAAATAAACTTTTTGAAAATCAAATTGAGCTTCTAAAAACAAAAAAAGAGTTGGATAAGTTAAAAAGTACAAAAGCTAAAACTGATAAATAGTTGCAAAAGCATAATAATATTACTAGCTAAATGACATTATGAGGTGAAAGCATGAACGAAAGGACACTAAAAGTTTTAGAGTATCAGAAAATAATCGAAATACTAGCTGAATATACAGTTTCAAATCTTGGCAAAGAGATAGCTCTTGAATTAAAGCCTAGTAGCAATATTTATGAAGTTAAAGAATGGTTACAAGAAACCGATGAAGCTGTTGAAATAATTCTTAAAAAAGGTAATATCCCTTTAGAAGGAATATATGATATAAGGACAACTTTAAAAAGAGCAGAATTAGGTACCATCCTTGAAAATGGAGAATTGTTAAAAATTTCGGATACAATAGCAGGCATAAAAAAAGTAAAGGCGTATATGAAAGAAGATAAAGATAATGACTTGTATCCGATAATTAACGATTTAATTAACTTGTTAGTTAATTTGGATGATATTGCAAAATCAATAAATACTGTGGTTTTAAATGAAGATGAAATATCAGATAGAGCAAGTCCGGAACTCTTTTCTATTAGAAAAAAAATTAAAGATATGAATGCCAGAATAAGAGAAAAACTAAATAACATAATAACATCAGTATCGTATCAAAAATTTCTACAAGAGCAAATCATTACAATAAGAAATGGCAGGTATGTTATCCCGGTGAAACAGGAGTTTAAGGGGAGTCTATCCGGTATAGTTCACGATCAGTCTTCAAGTGGAGCAACTTTATATATAGAACCCATGATAATTGTTGAAATGAATAACGATTTGAAACAATTAAAACTCAAAGAGACAGATGAAGTTAATAAAATATTGTTACAATTAAGCAAAGCGATATCTGAAAAGAATCAAGAGATTAGGACAAATTTAGACATATTGACTACTTTAGATTTTATTTTTGCAAAGGCCAAGTTTTCTTTAGATCTAAAATGTTTTAAACCGATAGTAAATAATTCCGGATGGATTAATCTTAAAAAAGCAAGACATCCTTTGTTAGCTGCCGAAATTGTTGTTCCCATTGATGTGCATTTAGGAGAAACATTTAATATATTAGTAATAACCGGTCCAAATACAGGTGGTAAAACAGTTTCACTAAAAACAGTTGGATTATTAGTTTTGATGTCACAATCCGGACTTTTTATACCTGCTGCCGAAGGAAGCGAGGTAAGTCTATTTGATTATGTATTTGCAGATATAGGCGATGAGCAAAGCATTGAGCAAAGTCTTAGCACTTTTTCCTCTCATATGAAAAATATTGTTTCTATTTTAAATGATGTTACGGAAAAATCTTTAGTTTTGTTAGATGAATTAGGGGCGGGAACGGATCCAACGGAAGGAGCTGCCTTAGCTATAGCAATACTGGAAGTACTTCGCTCTAAACAAATCAAGGCAATTGCTACTACACATTATAGCGAGATTAAGGCATATGCTTTGATAACTCCGGATTTAAGCAACGGTTCTGTTGAATTTGATATTGAAACACTTAGGCCAACGTATAAGCTTTCTATAGGCAATCCGGGAAAATCAAATGCTTTTGAGATATCAAAAAAATTAGGACTTAATGAAGGGATTATTGAAAAAGCAAAAGAATTTATGACAAAGGACAAAATAAAGTTTGAAGATATTATTGTTAGCTTGGAGGAAAGTAGAAAAAAAGCAGAAGAAGAAAGAAGTATTTCAGAAAAGCTTAGATATGAAGCTGAATTAATGAATCAGGAAGCAAGTAAAAGATTAAATAGAATTAATGCACAAAAAGAAAATTTAATAAAAAATGCCCATGAGGAAGCAAAAAGGATTATTGAAAGTCAAAAATCAGAATTAAATATTATAATGGAAGAGCTAAAAGAAGCAATGAAAAAAGAAGCAAAAGAAAAGCTTAATACTGCTAGAAAAGCAGAACTTAGTTTAAAGAGAATTGAAAATAAAGCTCAAAATAATTTAGATAATTTAGCTTTTAAAAAGTTTAAAAACCATATGCCTCCAAAGAACCTAAAGTTAGGTGATTTAGTAAGAATTATTAAATTAGATAAAAAAGGAAATGTGCTTTCATTACCCGATGAGAATGGGAATTTAACTGTTCAAGTAGGAATTATGAAAGTTAATGCAAATATATCTGATTTAAAACTGGAAAAAGATAATAAAAATGAAATTTTTAAAGAGGAATATAAGGAATATATTAATAGAAAAAGGGGAGGCATTAGAGATACTAATATTCCCTTAGAAGTGGATTTGAGGGGAAAAACGCTGGATGAAGCTCTATTAGATGTAGATAAATACTTAGATGACGTTTACTTGACAAATATAAAATCAGTGACACTGATACATGGAAAAGGAACGGGTGTTTTAAGATCAGGTATAACACAGTTATTAAAGAACCATCCTCATGTTAAGTCTTATAGAACCGGAGGTTATTACGAAGGCGGCTTCGGAGTAACTATAGTAGAAATCAAGTAGGAAGTGACAAATATGAATATATTAATAAGTGCTTGTTTGCTTGGAGTAAATTGTAAATATGATGGTGGAAATAATAAGATACCTTTTATAGATAGTTTATTAGATAAACATAACTTTATACCGATTTGCCCGGAGCAATTAGGAGGATTAACCACTCCGAGGTTGCCTTCAGAAATATGCTATAAGAATAAAGCTATTGGTTCAAAAGAAGATAAAATTATTAAAAACATTGAAGGACTAGATGTTACAAGTTATTTTATAAGAGGGGCTCAGGAGGCTTTATATATATGTGAATTATTTAAATGTAGAAAAGCAATTTTAAAGTCTAATAGCCCTTCGTGTGGATTTGAATTCATATATGATGGAACATTTTCCGGAAAGCTGACTAAAGGGAATGGAATATTTGCTGAATTGTTAGCTGAAAATGGTATAGAAATATATACGGAAAAAGACCTTGATAAATACTTAAAATAATAGTTAAATAGAATAGGTTTGAAGTTTAAATATAAAGTGAGGTATGATGCGGTGAATGATGAATATTATCTTGCAACTTTTAAAACAACGCATGATGCATTATCATTTGATAAACGATTTTTATCAAAAGGATATAAGACTATTATAATACCTGTACCCAGAGAAATAAGCCATAGTTGTGGTTTATCTGTAAGGCTTCCTAACATTGATTTAGGCAATATAATTCAAATAATAGATAAGGAAGATATTTCGGTTGAGAGTATATATCTAATTAACAATAACGAAAAGGGAAAAATTATTAAAAGAATTATCTAACACGCATATTTATAATATAGTTAGTAATTTTCAAATTTTTTGGAGGTCTAAAATTGAAAAAACGTTTTATAAAAATTTTCTTAATTACTTTTTTGATAGGAATTTTGTTTATTTATATATTTATATATAAGTTTTTAAATGAAATTTCTGTTAAACCAAATGATGAGGAAGATGTTAAGATTCCTAAAGGCCGTGTCAATGTACTTGTAATAGGTGTTGCTAACAAATTATCTGATACTTTAATGTTTTTAAGCTACGATATGAAAGAAAACAATATAGATATAATATCTATACCACGTGATACTTATTTCCCTAGAAAAGGGTATAATGCTGCTGCACAGAAAAAAATTAATGCTGTTTTTGGGAGTGAGGGTGCCGGCGGAACTAAAAAAGCCGTTGAAATATTGTTGAACACTGATATTCACTATTACTTTGAATTTGATTATAAAGCTGTAACTTCAATTGTTGATGCAATAGGAGGCATAAAAGTTGAAGTGCCGCATAATATGGATTATGATGATCCGGTTGATAAGTTGCATATTCATTTTAAAAAAGGACAGATAGTAGAAAAGGGAGAGGACATTATCAAACTATTAAGATGGCGAAAAAATAATAAAGGTGGAGGGTATAAAAACGGTGACTTGGGAAGGATTGAAATGCAGCAACACATAATAAAATTAGGTTATGATAAAATGTTAGAAGGAAATATTGTGTCAAATTTTTTAAAAATACATGATCCCATAAAGGATAATGTTAAAAGCAACATGACACCAAATCAAATGATGTATTTTATAAAAAAATCAAATAACATTAAAAATGGTAATATTGAATTTCATACAATACCGGGAAGCCCAAAAACTATGGAGGGTTTATCATTTTTTGTTGTTGATAAGGACAGGCTTGAAGAGGAGATCAATTTGATAACTAGTGAAAAGGATTAAAAGCATATAATTAAAAAATAAGGAAAGGTGGCAGTGGTTATGAGTGAAAGAGCAAAGAAAATTATTGAAGCCCTAAGAAAAAATAATTTTAAGGCGCAGTATTTTGATGATGTAGAATCTGCTTTAGATGCTTTGCTAAACAAGATAAAAGTAGATGAGAGTGTTGGTATAGGCGGTAGTATGACTATATCACAACTAGATATTCCCAATATTTTAAAAAAGAGAGGTAATGAAGTTCATTTTCATTGGTTAGAATCTACCCCGGAAGGTATTGATAGTGCCCGATTACTTGCTTCTCGTTGTGATGTTTATTTGACCAGTACTAATGCTTTAACAGAAAAAGGACAACTTATTAATATTGATGGTATAGGAAATAGAGCAACTTCAATGGTATACGGACCTAAAAAAGTATATATTATATGCGGAATAAATAAAATAGCAAAAAATGTTGATGATGCTATAGAACTTATAAAGAATAATGCATATAAAAATGCAAGGAGGCTGAAACTTAACACTCCATGTGCTGTTACCGGTAAATGTAACGACTGCGATAGCCCACAAAGAATGTGTAATGTTACAGTAATTATTGAAAAAAATCCAAACAAAATAGAAATAGAGGTTTTGTTAATAAATAAAGAACTTGGTTATTAGTTACTGTTGTAGCAAATATAATAAGCTATACTATGGTAATGTAGATTTTACCCTTCTTGCCGATAACAAATATAATATGTATAATATTAATAGAAAAATAATATTTGAGGTGTGATAATGATAAAAGACTTCGATGAACTTCTTTCCATTGTGGGAAGTAAAAAAACTATGAGATTAGCTGTTGCATCCGCTCAGGATAAGGATGTGTTGGAAGCTGTTCACAAAGCATCTGAAATGAAACTGATTGATCCGGTTTTAGTAGGCGATGGGAATAAGATTAGGTCTATTTTATTGAGTTTAGGTGTATCAAAAGAAATATATCAAATAATTAATGAACCTGATATAATCGAAGCTGCAAGAAAAAGTGTTTTAATGGTTAGGAATGGAGAAGCAGACTTTCTTATGAAAGGCTTAATTCAAACAGCTGATATTATGAGGGCGGTTTTGGATAAGGACAATGGCTTAAGAACAGATAGTCTTATAAGCCATGTAATGGTTTATAAAGTTAATTCTTATCCAAAATTTTTATTTTTAACTGATGGTGGCATTAATGTAGCACCTAATTTAGAACAAAAAGTAAAAATTCTAGAAAATGCAATAAAAGTTTGCAAAGCAATGGGATTGGATAAAATTTATGCCTCATGTCTTGCCGGTGCAGAAGTAGTAAATGAAAAGATACCGGCAACTATAGATGCAAAGGCTATTGCAGATATGAGTGAGAAATGGAGCAAATATAATGTTTTGGCTGAAGGTCCCGTTGCTTTAGATTTAGCAATTAGTAGACAAGCATGCGAACATAAGGGTTATAAGGGAGAGGGAGGTGGGAAAGCCGATATTTTGTTGGTACCTTACTATGAAGTTGGAAACGTTTTGGGAAAATCATTAACTTATTTTGCTGATTCAAAATCTGCCGGAATAATCATGGGTGCGAAGACACCGATTGTATTGGTATCAAGAGCTGATTCATCAGAAACAAAGTTATTATCTATAGCATTAGGTAGTATTGTTGCAGCAAATAATTAACTTGAAGGAGGAGAAACATTGAGAGAGTTAATGTCAGGTAATGAAGCTATTGCCAGAGGTGCTTATGAAGCAGGGGTAACTGTTGCAGCTGCATATCCGGGGACCCCCAGTACTGAAATCTTGGAAAACATTGTTCAGTACAAGGAAAAAATTTATTGTGAATGGTCACCTAATGAAAAAGTTGCAACAGAGGTAGCTATAGGAGCCTCTATTGGGGGAGCGAGAAGTATTGCAGCTATGAAACATGTTGGGGTTAATGTTGCAGCTGATCCGATTTTTACCTACTCTTATTTAGGTGTCAACGCCGGTTTTGTATTGGTTAGTGCCGATGATCCCAGCATGCATAGTTCTCAGAATGAACAAGATAATAGATATTATGCTAAATTTGCAAAGATGCCCATGTTTGAGCCATCGGACAGCCAAGAATGTAAAGATTTCTTAAAAGAGGCATATAAAATTAGTGAAGAATATGACACTCCTGTTCTTTATAGGGTTACTACGAGAATTTGTCACAGTAAAAGCATTGTTGAATTTAGTGAAAGAGAAGAGGTTGAATTTAAGCCCTATAGTAGAAATATTCCTAAATTTGTAGCAGTTCCGGCTACAGTTAAACGTGCTAGGATAAAGGTTGAAGATAGGCTTAAAGCGTTAGAAGAATATTCAAATAAAACACCTTTAAATAAAATTGAATATAATGATAAAAAAGTAGGTATTATAACTGCCGGTATTTCCTATCAATATGCAAAAGAAGTATTTGGCAAAAACGCTTCTTATCTAAAATTAGGTTTTACATTCCCATTGCCTATGGACTTAATAAAAAAGTTTTCTGAAAATGTAGAAACCTTATATATAGTGGAAGAAGTAGAACCTTTTATGGAAGAACAGATTAAAGCCGCCGGGATTAAGTGTATAGGCAAGGAATTGATACCGAATTATTATGAACTTAACCCTGAAATTGTTTCGAAATCTTTATTAAATAAAGAATTTGAAACGAAAGATTTAGATATATCGCCTGCCCCAAGGCCGCCGGTATTATGCCCCGGGTGTCCGCACAGAGGGTTTTTCTATGTTATGTCAAAGAAAAAAAATACGGTTATAACCGGCGATATAGGGTGTTATGCTCTTGCAGCTTCACCGCCGTTAGGTGCAATGGATACTGTTATTTGCATGGGCGCAGGATTTAGTGCCGGGATGGGTATAGCAAAAGCATTTGAAGTATCTAAAAGAGACGGAAAGGTTTTTGGAGTTATGGGGGATTCCACCTTTTTCCATTCAGGGCTAACAGGCGCAATGGAAATTGTTTATAATAAGGGAAATATGATTCCGGTTGTATTGGATAACAGAATAACCGGTATGACAGGACATCAAGATAATCCCGGAACCGGAAAAACCTTAATGGGTGAAGAGGCAACTACTATTGATGTGGTTGATGTTTTAAAATCATTAGGCTATAAAACTGTAAAAGTGGTAGACCCTAATAATTTAAAAGAAGTAGAAGAAACAATTGATGAAGCAGAAGTAAGCACAGAACCTTTTGCTATAGTTACAAAAAGCCCTTGTGTTTTGATTAAAGGATTGCCACCTTTTAAGGAGAAATGTGTTGTAGATAGAGACAAATGTACTAAATGCAAAATGTGTCTGAAAGTAGGGTGTCCGGCAATTTTCTTTAAAGATGGTAAAGCGTACATTGAACAATCAATGTGCACCG
This sequence comes from Bacillota bacterium, assembly GCA_023230985.1. Classification (GTDB taxonomy): domain Bacteria; phylum Bacillota; class Clostridia; order Lutisporales; family Lutisporaceae; genus JAAYKT01. The sequence goes on along the minus strand of JALNWH010000015.1, from coordinate 11,382 downwards.
GTTGTGAAGTTTGTATGCAAGTATGTAAGTTTGATGCCATAGGAAAGGTTGGTGAATAATGATGAAAGAAACGAAAAGTATACTCTTTGTCGGCGTTGGAGGACAAGGTACCATACTGGTAAGCAGATTATTAACTCAGGGTTTAATGAAAGCCGGTTATGATGTGAAAATGTCTGAAGTTCATGGAATGGCGCAAAGAGGAGGCAGTGTATCTACTCAGGTCAGGTATGGAGAAAAAGTTTATTCACCAATTTTAGGGAGAGGACAAGCCGATATCCTAGTTGCTTTCGAAAAAATGGAAGCTTTGAGATGGAGTGAATACTTGAAGCCTGATGGAATTGTAATAGTAAATAATTACGAGATTCCATCATTGCCAATTGCAACTGGACAAATTGAATATCCTGAAGGAATATTGGAAGAATTACAGAAAAAGTTTAAAACTATTGTTATAGATGCTGGGAAAATTGCATCGGAATTAGGCAATATAAAAACACAAAATGTCGTTTTATTTGGATCATTAGTTAAAGCTTTTAAATTAGATGAAGTTGATTGGATGGAGATTTTAAAGGAAATATTACCGGAAAGAATGTTAGATATCAATATCAAAGCATTTAATAAGGGAATGGAAATATAATAAGAGAGGAGAGGATAACTCTCCTTTTTTATTGTAAGGGGGGTCTCTTTCATACAAATTAACATAAGGTTTAGGTGTAAAAGATGAAAGAAAGTTTTGAACCACTAAATAATGAGCAAAAACTAGCAGTTGAGCATTTTGAAGGACCTTGCTTAATTTTAGCCGGTCCGGGTACAGGTAAAACCACTATAATAGTAAAACGAATACTTAATCTTATAAGAAATTATAATGTAGAGCCGCATAATATACTTGTTATAACTTTCACGAGAGCTGCAGCTAAAGAAATGGAATCAAGATTTTGCAGTTTAAAAGGATATTCAAATAGATGCAATCAGGTTAGTTTTGGTACTTTTCATTCTGCTTTTTTTAAGATTTTACAACATTACAAAAATTATAGGATTGAGGATTTAATAAGTGAAAAAGATAGATATGATTTTATTAAAACAATTGCTACAAATGGCAGAATTGGCTTTTTTAAGGACGAAGATACTTTGGAAGATTTAATAAACGAATTTTCTTATGTTAAGTACATGTTATTAACTAAAAGAAATTTTAAATCAAAATCTTGTAACAATGAATTGTTTTGGAATCTTTATGATAAATATGAAAACTATAAAATAGAGCAAAATAAATTTGATTTTGAAGATATGATAAACCATTGCCATGATTTGCTTAAAAGCAATAATAAAATTTTAAGTGAGTTAAGAATAAAATATAAATATATATTAATAGATGAGTTTCAAGATATAAATAAATCGCAGTTTGAAACGATTTCTTTAATAGCTAAACCTTTAAATAATATATTTGTTGTGGGAGATGATGATCAATCCATATATAAATTCCGAGGTTCAGATCCAAATATAATGAAAAGGTTTACAAGTACTTTTAGGGATACTAAAATTATAACTTTAAAGGATAATTATAGAAATAATAAAACAATTCTTCATTTTGCTACTAACGTTATAAAAAGCAATCCTAACAGATATGAAAAAGATCTTTTTTCTACTAGAAACCTTGAAAGTTCTCCATGTATGATTAAAGTTGAAGATCCTGTATCGGAAGCAAGATCTATCGAGGGAAAAATAAAATATTTAATAGGTAAAGGGCTGCGTTATTCAGATATAGCTGTAATATATAGAACTAAAGTTCAATCAGCGGCTATAATAGATTGTTTTGTTAATAGCAGAATCCCTTTTATTTGTCTTGAAGGAATATCATATATACATAATCATTGGATATATAAAGATATTATAAGTTATTTAAAAGCTTCTAAAAATATTGATAGAAATAATAGTATTTATAGGATAATTAATAAGCCATTTAGACATATAGAAAGGCATACAATTTCTGATGCAATAGTTTACAAAGGAGATTTTCTTGAAAGCCTAATTAATAGTAAAAAATTAACTATACAACAGAAAAATTATTTAAAAAAACTTGACAAAGATTTGAGGCATATTGGTATTGTAAAATTAAATCAAGCAGTTTTTTATATTAGAAAACATATCGGTTATGAAAAATATATTAAAGAATTTGCAGATTCAAAGAATATAAGTATAAAACCATTTGTGGATATATTAGGTAATATTAGTAGTTCCATTACAAACTTCAATAGCATATATGAATATCTAAATCATGTAGAATTAGTCTTAAAAAAAAATAAATCCAAAACGAATAACAGTGTTAAAATAATGACTATGCATAAGGCAAAGGGTCTGGAATTCAAAGTAGTATTTATAATTGGTGCTATAGAAGGCTTGATACCCAATATAGGCTGCGAAAAGAATGAAATAAACATATCAGATTTAGAAGAAGAAAGAAGACTTTTTTATGTTGCTATGACTAGGGCGGCGGATGAATTATTTATCTATATACCAAAGTATAACTATGGAAGAAAGGTTAGACCATCTAGGTTTTTAGATGAAATGTATGGATGAAAGTAGTTGTAAAATAATATAATATTAAAATCGTTGTAAAGACTTGGATAGTGATGTATATTTATATTAAAAGTATATTATAGGAGGTTTTAAAGTGGATTATAAAGCGGATGTAGGTGTTTTTGGAGGTTCTGGTTTTTATTCTTTTATGGATGAAGTCAAAGAGATTGAGATAGACACTCCTTATGGTAAACCAAGTGATAAAATAGCCTTAGCAAATATTGGAGGTAAGAAAGTAGCTTTTTTGCCGAGACATGGTAAAGGACATACTTTTCCTCCTCATTGTATTCCTTATAGAGCAAATTTGTATGCAATGAAGCATTTAGGAGTTAAATGCATCATCGCTCCTACCGCGTCAGGGAGTTTAAAGAAAGAAATAAAACCGGGTGACTTTGTTATTTGCGATCAATTTATAGATAGAACTTGGGGCAGGAAAGATACATTTTATGATGAAGATAAGACTAGACATATTAGTATGGCAGAACCTTATGATAAAGAAATGAGAGAGATAGCAATTCAAGCATGTATAGAAGAAGGTGTTTCATTACATAAAAAAGGTACTGTTGTTGTAATACAAGGTCCCAGATTTTCTACAAAAGCTGAAAGCAGATGGTTTAATAGTATGGGATGGGATGTAGTTAATATGACTCAATACCCGGAATGCCCCTTATCAAATGAATTAGAAATCCCATATGTTAATATAGCCTTAATCACAGATTATGATGCCGGTTTAGAAGGAGAGGATAATATTCTCCCCGTTACCGAAGAGGAAGTACTTAAAGTTTTTAGCGAAAACAACGATAAAGTGAAAAGAGTAATTATCAAAATGATTGAAAAAGTATAACAAACATTTTATATAGGAGGCCAAATGAATAAAAAGGGTATAATTATAGTTTTCGAAGGAATAGATCAATCCGGCAAAGGTACTCAAGCTAAACTATTTATTGATAGATTGAAGGAAATGGGGTTAAGTTCTGCTTATCTACATTTCCACGATTTAGATACTCCCTTAGGTAAAGAGATTCAGCTTTTTTTAGAAGGGAAAAGAAATTATTCACCAATTGTTAGACAATTGTTATTTGCAGCTAATCGCTACGAAAGAAACGAAGATATTGGTGATTTTATAAAAAGTAAAGATTTCATAGTAATTGATAGATATATACCTTCCGGATTGGCTTATGGTATAGCTAATGGCATGGAATTAGATTGGATGCTTGAAATAGAAAAGCAACTTTTTCAACCTGATATAGTAGTTTTACTTGACATTACATCTAACACTTCATATTCAAGAAAACCGCCAAAAGATAGAGACATTTATGAAAAAGATTTAGCTTTTTTAGAAAAAGTAAGGGATTCGTATTTGGGATTGGCGAAGAAATTTAATTGGTTGATTATTAATGGAGAGGATAAGACCGAAGAAGTAAAAAAAAGCATTTGGAAAGGGATTATAGAAGAATTGAATAAAAGAGGAATGCATATTTAACGTTGGATCTGTGAATATGTTTTTGTTGTAAATCTCACCAAGTCAGTCGCAGCATTAGGTTTATAAAGATATGTTGAAAATTTCTTAATACTTCCTTTCTTAATATCTAAGCTTAAAACCATATTTATTAAATAAGGTATTGCATCAGTATTATGAGCAATAACTGCGACTCCATAGTTTAATAAATAATTAGTATTATCCGATTCTTGACCCGGGAAAGGTGAATAAATTATGAGCGGTTTATCTTTTGAAAATATTTCTGCACAAGTTACACCACCGGGTTTAGTTATAATGCAATCGGAAACTTCCATTAATTCATGAACATTTGGGATAAAGCCAAATATCTTTAATTCATTTATTGATTTAATACTTTTAAGCTTCATATTCAAAGCATAATTATGGCCGGTAATTACTAAAATTTGAATGCTTTTATAACTATTATCAAGTTTATTTACAATTCTAAAGATTGAACCTAAACCTAAACCTCCGCCCATAACTAAAATTGTAGTTTTATCTTTAATGGAAAGTCTATTCAAGATATCTTTCTTATTTAGTTTAATTGAAAAATCAGGCTTTATGGGAATTCCAAAAGGGAGGATTTGACTTCTTTTTACATCATATAATTCTATGCATGGGATTAAGTTTTCATGAGCAATAACATAATAATCCGTGTAATCATTAATATACGATGAATGGATATTGTAATCTGTAATTAAAGTTATTAATGGATTATTAATAGCTTTTTTTTCTTTTAAACCGGCAATAATTGATGACGAAAAGCTGTGAGTGCAAAGAATAACATCAGGATGGAAATCTAAAATAAACTTTTTCAACTTACTGGAAATAATTTTGTTTGTAATATCATTTATATCTACTATAGGATGTAATTTATTTGTTTTATTATAGATTTTCCCCCAGGCTTTAGGATAAAATTTAAGTATCTTTAAATAACTATCTAATATAAATTTATCTAATATAGGATTTATTAGATTGAGAATATTTATAACTTTAACTATATTATTTGAATTATCTGTTATAAAACTATTTTTTAATGTATGAGCTACTTGATTATGCCCATCTCCTATAGACACATAAAATATTAAGATATTCATGCATTTCACTCCTGGCAACCATTAGTTGCTGACAACATCATTTAAAATACTAAAAATTTATGCTCATTTAGTTTTGTTTAATATATAAAATTTTATACAGATTTATGCAAAGAGTTATAGCCAACAAAATGTTACATTTTTCTTTGAAGGAAAAAATATTTTAATAAAGAATAGTATATAAAATGAAATAGAGGAGTGTGGGGGTATGCAAATAACATTTGAAATAGCAAATGAGGCATTAATTATAAAATTATTTGGAGAATTAGACCATCACAGTAGTGATTATATAAGAGAGAAGATAGATGCTGAGATTGCTGATAAAAACTTTAAAAAAATAATTATAGATGTGGGAAATTTAAATTTCATGGATAGCTCAGGAATAGGTGTAATGATTGGGCGCTATAAACAAATAACTTCAAAAGGCGGGAAGTTAGCGATTGCTAATTTAAATCCTCAAATTAAGAGAATTTATGATGTATGCGGCTTAAAGAAGATTATACCAAGTTATAAAACAAATGAGATTGCAATAGAAAGATTATAAGGGAGTGAAGTAAAAATGAAAATTGATAACGAAATGAAACTTGAATTTTTAAGCAAATCAGAGAATGAGAGCTTTGCCCGTTCAGTAGTGGCTGCATTTGTAGCTCAACTCGATCCCACTATTGAAGAAATATCGGAAATAAAGACTTCTGTATCTGAAGCTGTTACAAATTCAATAATACATGGCTATGAATATAAAGAGGGTTATATAGTTATAATTTGCAGGTTAATTGGAAGATTGGTGGAAGTCCAAGTCTCAGACGATGGAAAAGGTATCGAAGATATCGAATTGGCAAGACAGCCTCTATATACAAGTAAACCTGAATTAGAAAGATCAGGTATGGGTTTTACAGTTATGGAAACATTTATGGATAAAATAGAAGTATTATCTAATAAAAATAACGGTACTAAGATAATAATGAAAAAGTTTATTAGTAATTAGCTAGGAGCAATTATATGGAATGGTTAGAATTATCACAAAAAGAGGTTTATGAGATAATTAAAAAAGCGCAGAATGGTGATAAAGAATCGGAGAGTTATCTAATTATTCAAAACCTTGGATTGGTGAGAAGTGTTATCAGAAGATTTCAAAATAGGGGATATGAATATGAAGACCTGCTTCAAATTGGAAGCATAGGGTTATTAAAAGCAATAAAAAAATTTGACAATAGTTATAATGTTAAATTTTCTACATATGCTATACCTATGATAATTGGAGAAATAAAAAGATTTTTGCGTGATGATGGGATGATAAAAGTAAGCAGGAATTTGAAGGAAATAGCTGCAAAAGCATATATGTATAGAGAAGCTTTAGAAAAAGATAATGGCAGAGAACCTACACTTTCTGAACTGGCTGCAGAGCTGGAAATAACGAAAGAAGACTTGGTTATCGCATTGAATTCTCAAAATTTAGTATACTCGCTGCATGAACCTATTAATCAAGACGAAGGATCTCCAATTGAGCTTATTGATAAAGTGCAAAATGAAAAATCTCAAGAGTTTGATGTAATAAATCGAATAATTTTAAAAGAAACACTATCTTCTTTAGAACATAGGGAAAGACAAATTATTATTTTAAGATATTTCAAAGAATTAACCCAATGCCAAGTTGCTGAAATATTGGGAATTTCACAGGTGCAAGTTTCAAGATCGGAAAAAAAGATTTTGGGCAAATTAAAGGAGATGATAGACCCCGATTCTTAAATTTTTAAATCATGAATTATTTTTTGATAACGTAGAATAATATAGAATAATAAGATGTTTGAGGTGGCTTATGAAAAATCACAATTATGTAATTATAATGATATTAATAATTGCAGTGGTATGTTTTTCATGGTTTTTCCTTAGACATAGTTCCCCTCATAATATTCCTAAACGAGCCAAGCTTGTTAGGAATAAGCATATTAATGATAGCCTATTATTCTATAAGGATGTTGAAAATATGGAGAATACAAATTATTATAAAAAAAGAAAAAATCATATAAATATGGAACAAGAGAATGAAAATGAAATACGGTCAGACATAGAAAAAAAAATAACTGAAAATATAATGAGAAAATATGATTGATTTTTCAGCATATATTTAAAGAGGTGGCGATGTCCGCCACCTCTTTAAAATTACTATCCATTTACGTGCTATTATCTTTTTCAATGCTATTGATATCATTATTTGTATTATCGGGGTCCTTTGAATTGCCTTTATTCGTGTCATCTTTATTATTTTCATTGTTTTTATTATCATTATTATTGTTATTAGGGTAGACTTCCTCCTCATCATCATTGTCACCATCATTAATATCAGACTCATCAATTTCTTCATGATCTATTTCACATATCTCATATGGTATCTCATATTTACTATCATTTGGTAGTGCTTTTGTTCTGTCTAATGGTTCTAACCTTTGTGTAAATATTTGTGATTCGATTAAAGAAGGCGGACAATTAGGTGATGCTAATAATCCTGATTCTGTGCATATATCTGCCATTACATGAATGTCACAGATATCATCTATACCCGGTTCGGTACCTTTTATAAAAATTTCGGATTTAATAGTTGGTCCTCTTGGGTCAAGTTCACATAATTCGGAAGGTCTTTTGCCTGATTTTGTGCATATAGTTGCTGAAACTAAGCCTCCGGGTTGTTGGAAGTTTTTGCTAGGAAGGCCTTTGTGTATTTCTTGCATTATTGATTTCCAGAGTCTTGCAGGGTAAGAGCCTCCAACAAAAGACATGGGCTTAGGATCATCATGTCCCATCCAAACAGCGGCAGTATAATAGGGAGTAAACCCAATAAACCATGCATCTTTGTATTCAGTTGTTGTTCCGGTTTTTCCTGCTACCGGAACATTTGGTATTGATGCATTTGTGCCGGTGCCGCTTTGGACGACATCCCTTAGCATATTCACCATGAGATATGCAATTTGTTCATTTATGACCCTGACTTTTTCAGGATTATTATCAATTAAAACATTACCATGCCTGTCAAAAACTGTTGTAAAAGAGGTAGGAGCAATGTGAACTCCTTTATTTGGAAAAACACTGAAAGCGGCAGCCATTTCTACCGGTTTTACTCCTTTTGTCATTCCGCCAAGTGCGAGGGCAGGTATGTTTCTATCATTTCTTTTTTTATTTTCTAGTTCCAAAGTAGATATACCGAATTTCTCCAAGTATTCAATAGAACGTTCTATACCTATATCCTGTAAGACTTTAACCGCAACTACATTTAAAGAGTGTCGTATTCCTTCTCTTACGGTAACTAAGCCGGTAAAAGTTCTATCGTAGTTTCTGGGTGAGTAATTGCCAAAAGTAATTGGTGCATCGTCTATTACAGTACCTGCAGTATAACCGTTATCTAATGCAGGAGTATATACACTTAAGGGTTTGATAGAGGAACCCGGTTGGCGCAGCGATTGTGTAGCTCTATTTAATCCTCTTCTTACCTTAGAGCTTCTGCCACCCATTACAGCTTTAATTTCCCCGGTTTCATTATCTATTATCACCATTGCTGCTTCCGGTTGTAAAATCCCATTTCCATCTTCTTTAGAGGGGGGGAATAATTTTTCGTTTTCAAAAGAACTCTCAATTATACTTTGCACATCTGTATCTATAGTAGATACTATTTTTAAACCTCCATTATATACTTTTCTGTTTGCCTCTTCTTTGGTATATCCAAGTTTATCTTGTAAAGTCTGTATAACATCTTTAATTACCATATCAGCAAAATAAGTGGTTTCTATTTCTTTTTCTACTTTAGAAAGTGTAATTTCCTCATCTACAGCAATATTATATTCCATTTCAGATATCATATTTTGATCCAGCATTTCTGAGAGTATCAGGTTTTTACGTTTCATAGAGTTCTCATAGTTTAAATAAGGATTATAAGTTGAAGGATACTTAGTAATTCCTGCAATTACTGCACATTCAGCCAAACTCAAATCTTCTATTTCTTTTGCAAAATAATATAGCCCGGCTTCCTTAACACCTGCAACATTATTTCCACCTAAACCAATTGTATTTAAGTAGGCTTCAAGTATTTGTTCTTTTGTAAATTTACGTTCCAATTGTATAGCGTAATAGGCCTCTATTATTTTACGTTTGAAACGCTTTTCTGGGGTTAAATAAATATTTTTAATAAGCTGCTGCGTTATCGTACTTCCGCCGTGAGCCCATTTGCCTAGCTTAAAATCCTCTATAGCAGACCCGATAATGCGTTTGACATCAATTCCGTTATGCTTATAAAACCTTTTATCTTCTATAGCAATAAAAGCATTACGTAAATCATTTGGTATCTCATCTAATGTAACCATTGTTCTGTTTTCATTAGCATGGAGCTTATCAATTACCTTGTCATGTTTATCTACAATATACGTAGTTTGATTTAGGTCGAATATTTCATCATAATCCAATGGGGGTGCATTTTTTATCCAAGCATATGCGGTACCAAGGCCAATACTTGCTCCAATAATCACTATTAATAATAAAACGATAATAACTACCTTTAATACTCTCGTAAAGACTTGAGACTTAGTGTTTTTCTTTTTTTTAATTTTCTTTCTTTGATTATCATTTTTATTTTCCATATTTACCTCCTAAATAAAAGGAAAGATCAATATTAATACGAATATTATAGCATAATGCAAATACCATAGCAAACAAGGGTTCCAACACATAATTAAGGAATTTTATACTAGGAATTAATAATTATTTTGAACTATTCACATATAATTATTTGAAGAAGTAAATTGGAGATAGCAATATGAATAAAAGACATGTTTTCAAAAATAAAAAGAGTAAGTTATATGCTTTTATTATAATATTAATAGCTTTAATTTTATTTTTTTATTTTTATATTGAAAAAAATATTAAACCAAAATTAATGGCTATGTCAGAAATAAAAGCTAGATTATTTGCAACTGAAGTAATTAATGATGCGGTGATTAAAAAAGTGGAATTAAACTCTTTTAGTGATTTAATTATTATTAAAACAGACAATCAGGGGAAGGTAACATTAGTGCAGGCCAATACCAAGGAGATGAACAGATTAGCTGTAGAGACTTCAAAAGATATACAAAAAGAACTTGAGAATATTAGAAGAAAGAATATAAAACTATCAATTGGAAATATAGTGGGGAGTCAGATTTTTGCAGATGCAGGACCGTATATTAATATTAATATCCAACCGGCCGGTTCCGTGGGTGTAAATTTTACCACAGAATTTATAGAAGCAGGGATTAATCAAACAAGGTTAAAAATCTATATGCATGTTAGTACAAAAGTTCAAATAATTGTTCCATTTGCCGGGGATAAAGTAGATGTAGCAATTAATATACCTGTTTCAGAAACCATTATAGTCGGAGATGTACCTGAAAGTTATATAAATGTTCCAAAGGATAATAATGATTTTTTAAAGGTTGTACCTACAAAAGATCCGTTTAAAGATTAAATAAGTTATTTGCTTGACAATCTGCATATCTTCGAATAACATTTTGTTACAACTACAATGTAAGAATTAGGTGAAAAGATTGAAAAGTAATAAAGATCATACAAATGAAGATTGTGCACAACGCAGTTTTTTAAATATTAATGAGCACTGCTTGGCAAGCAGTAGCTTATCCGATAAAAAAGATAATATATTTTTAATTGAAGATGATAAAGAAAGAGCAATATTAGTTGGTACTAATAGTATAGAAGATTTAAATGAATTAAGCGAGTTACTAAAAACCGCCGGTGGCATAGAAGCCGGGAGATTGGTACAAAACATTTCAAAATTTGATAGTGCATATTTTATAGGAAAAGGCAAACTGCAGGAATTAAAAGAAGAGGTACAAAATAAGAATGCCAATCTAATAATTTTTGATAATGAATTATCCGGAGCTCAAGTAAGAAATATTGAAAATGAAATCAAAATAAAAACCATTGATAGAACACAGATAATTTTAGATATATTTGCGAAAAGAGCATCATCAAGAGAAGGAAAACTGCAAGTTGAATTAGCGCAATTAAAATACTTATTACCCAGGCTTTCAGGTCACGGTATTGAAATGTCAAGATCAGGTGCCGGAATTGGAACTCGTGGTCCTGGAGAACAAAAACTCGAAGTTGATAGAAGAAAAATTAGAGAAAGAATAAGCGGGCTTGAAAGAAGGATTCAACAGATAAAAAAACATAGAAGAATTC